>JBARVN010000187.1:0-44269 GCA_049646285.1 Albidovulum sp.
CCTGGCACTCGGGGGCCCCATTCTTGCGAGCCGCTGGTCTGGGGGGGATGGCTATGTCGCTACTGCTTTTGACCGTCAAACCGGGCCCCGCAACAACGGGCGGCCAAGCAAGCAGTAAGGCGCAGTAAGGCGTTTTTGCCGCCCTTTCGATTGAGAGAAAGCGCTGCACGATCACGTTAAAAAGACAGGAAAGACAGAATGAGCAAATCGGAAAAGTTTTGGGATCAATCCGCCAGCAACTATGACAACACAGAAGAGAAATTCGAGTTCATTCATAGTCGCAGCCGCGAAAACACAAAAAGATATCTGAAGGATATGGATGTCCCACCCGGTTTATAGATGGATGAGTTGGGTGGCTGTCCTTAATCCAGCGCATAAAACATTTGACGATATACAGCCTCTTGTTGAGGCCGCGTACGCCAAAGCAAAAAAGACATTCTCAAAGAGAGTGGAGGATTAACGGTCATTCGCGCATCGTGCAGCATCCGTGACCCTGGGCTCTAAGCAGTCATCCGACGGTATTTATCAGAAAACTTGATAGACAACGGCTTAACACTATTACCAACAGTGTTAAGTAATTTTCTCCCCATTTCGGCATAGCGGGCGTTGGGGTGACTTGCAGCATCGGTCAAGGCGGGCGCGAAATTGCCGCTTGAGATATGATGCTTCAGGCCCACGCTGGGCCAAACCGCCCTACCCGCTGGTTTTGCGCCGGATCTGCATGGGTTTCGCAGATCCCCGGTTCTCCAACGCCTCAAGAAATTTCGACAGCGTCCCCGGCCAGCTTGGGGTTGCGTCGTTTTCGGGCCATGCCTGCCGGTAGTCCGACGGGCGGCGACCAAAGCATTTGCCGAAGGAATAGGCGAAATGCGACAGCGTGTTAAAGCCCGAGGCGGTTGCGATTTCGCGCACGGAGAGATCGGTGGATATCAGCAAGACGCGGGCATGCTGGAGCCGCAGCAAAAGCCCGAACTGCACCACCGTGCAGCCGATATTGGTTTTGAACTGACGTTCCAACTGGCGCTGCGATACGCCCAGTTCACCGGCGATATCAGGCACCGTCATCGGTTCGGCAATGTGTTTTTCGATCAAGGTGACCGCCTCGCGCACCATGGGCACCAATGTGTCCATCCCCCGACCCATCGTGCGGCGTTGCGGTGCTTTGGCGGGGCGGATCGGGTGATGCAGCATCTGATCGGCGATTTCGCCCGCAAGACTTTCGCCGTGCGTATCCCCGACGATTTTCAGCATCAGGTCGACACCGGCCATGCCGCCTGCGCAGGTCATGATCTGCCCATCCATGGTGAAAAGCTGCTCGCTTACCAACACCTCATCGAACTGTTCTTGAAAACCCGACATCCATGACCAGTGGGTCGTGGCCTGCTTGCCGGCCATCAGCCCCGCGCGGGCCAGCAAATAGCATCCAAGCTCGACCGAGCACATGCGCACCCCGGCGCGGGCCTGACGGCGCAACCACGAAATGGTCTGCGTGTTCTTGTAGGTCTCGGCGTTCCAGCTGCCGAGAACAAAGACCGTCTCGCCCCGGCGGTTATGATCATCGGGCAGCGCGGCACCGACACTTATGCCATTTGAAGCGGCAATATCACCGCCGTCGAAGGACAGAATTTCCCACGAGTAGAGCGGCGAAGGCGACAGGTAGTTCGCAATGCGCATCACCTCGATCATTGTGATCATGGTTGCCATGTTGAACCGTGGCACGATGAGGAACGATGCGCGTTCCGGCGCGTGTTCGGGGCGTGCGGTGCGCAGGGCGGCTTGAACCTCAGAGGTGCGATTTTTCGACATGCGCACATCATATCAGTCGAAAAGCTGATATGAAATGGCCATTCTCGCCGCAAGATGAAGGTAAGTCCTGGGGGAGAACATCAATGAATTTCGAAGTCGTGGTTACATGTGCGGTGACCGGTGCGGGTGCCACAACCGATATCAGCCCCCATGTGCCGGTGACGCCCGAGGCCATCGCGCGCGAAGCAATTGAGGCGGCCAAGGCAGGGGCTGCGATTGCCCATATCCATGTGCGTGACCCCGAAACCGGCAAAGGCTCGCGCGATCCACGGCTTTTTCGAGAGGTGGTTGAACGGGTGCGTGATTCTGGCACTGACGTGGTGATCAACCTGACGGCCGGGATGGGCGGCGACTGGACACCAGCGCCCGACAACTGGGCCATGCCCGGCCCCGGAACCGATATGATCGGCCCGGACGAGCGCCTCGCGCATGTAAAGGACTGTCTGCCGGAAATCTGCTCGCTTGATTGCGGTACGCTCAATTTTGGCAATGACGATACCATCTATATCTCGACCCCGCCGATCTTGCGGCGCATGGCGGCCCTGACCAAGGAATGGGGCGTGAAGCCTGAGCTTGAGGTGTTTGAGCTGGGCCACATCCGCTTTGCCAAAGCGATGGTGGCCGAAGGCCTGATCGCGGATCCACCTATGTTCCAGTTGTGTCTGGGGATCCCCTGGGGCGCAGAACAGACGGTGGAGACGATGGCCGCGATGAAAGCGCAGCTGCCGGCAGGGGCAAGCTGGGCGAGTTTCGGCATCAGCCGCATGCAAATGCCGATGGCGGCAGCTGCGGTGGCGCTTGGTGGCAACGTCCGGGTGGGTTTGGAAGACAACATCTATCTGGATCGCGGCGTGTTGGCGACAAATGCCCAGTTGGTCGAACGCGCGGTCGGATTGATTGAGCGCATGGGCGCGAAAGCCCTGACCCCGCAGCAGGCCCGCAACAAGCTGAAGCTTCGGGGGGCGGATATCGCGTGATGAATGCAGCCAAGAGCGGCGGGTTGACCCTTAAGGCGCTGACCAAGCGTTTTGGCGCCTTTACGGCGGCAAGCAACATCACACTTGAGATTGAGCGTGGTGAATTTCTGACGCTTTTGGGCCCCTCTGGTTCGGGAAAGACCACGCTGCTGATGATGATCGCGGGGTTTCTCGACATCACCGAAGGCGATATTTTGCTGGACGGAGCGTCAATTGCGGGAATGCCGCCCGAAAAGCGCAATTTCGGCATGGTGTTTCAAGGCTACGCCCTCTTCCCGCATATGAGCGTGCGGCAAAACATCGGCTATCCGCTGGACGTTCGCAAACGGCCCAAAGCCGAAATTGACGCACGGGTCGATGAGATGCTGGATCTGGTGCAGTTGCAAGAGTTCGGACACCGCCTGCCCGGCCAGCTATCAGGTGGTCAGCAGCAGCGCGTGGCACTGGCGCGCGCGCTTTGTTTCGCGCCGCCCGTGTTGCTGTTGGACGAACCCTTGGGTGCGCTTGACAAAAAGCTGCGCGTCGAAGTGCAGGCCCAGCTGAAGGACATCCACCGCCGCGTCGGCACCACCTTCATCTATGTGACCCATGATCAGGAAGAGGCGCTGTCGATGTCCGACCGCATCGTGATCATGCGCGACGGCACGGTTGAGCAGATAGGCACCCCATCGGAGCTATATCAAAAACCGCGCACTGCTTTTGCCGCCAGCTTTTTGGGAAAATCCAATTTTCTCAAACGCCCCGACGGGCTTTATGCGCTGCGCCCTGAAAAGATTGACATTTGTCCGGCGGGGCAAGGCACAGGGCCCAATACACTGACCGGCACGGTCCGGGCGATGACCTATTTCGGCTCAATTCTGAAATACGACGTCGTGGTGCCCGGCATGGAGGACATCGAAGTGGATGCCGATGCATGGCGCGGCGGTGTGGCGCTTGCAGCGGGTGCCGCTGTGGATCTTTGCTGGTCCGACGCGGCCGCTGTGAGGCTGGAAGACAACTGACCCTGCGGGGGGGGATGATGCACCCCGCAAACAAAACCGGACCAAAAAGGTCCGATCAACAAGGAGGAACCGAAATGCACGACAAGCAATTCATGCGCGAGACCGTCGCAGAAGGCGCCAAGGCGTTTAAAGAAGGCCGGATGGACCGGCGCAGTTTTCTGGTGCTTTGCGGCATGGCAGGCGTTGCAAGCCAAGCCGTTTTTGCAGGCGATGCCGAAGCCGCTGCCAATGAGATCGTGATGTGGAACTGGGGTGGCCAGTCCGAGGAATGCCACGGCAAGGCTATCGGTGATCCATTCACAGCCGAAACCGGCATGCCGCTGAAATTCGACACCTCTGGCCCGCTTCAGGGCAAGATCAAAGAGATGGTCGATAGCGGCAATGTAACCGCAGATGTTTGTGATGCCGATCTTTTTGACGCGGTGGCGCTTGGCGGCACGCATCTTGAGGCGATCGACTACGCCATTGTCAGCAAAGACAAAACCTTGCCGCAATACGCATTGGACTACGGCGTCTCGGTCATCCTTTATGGCTACGCATTCGTGTATGACACCGAAGCATACGGGGATACCCCGCCGAATTCATGGGCGGATTTCTTTGACACCGCCAAATTCCCCGGCAAGCGTTCGCTTTACAAATGGGCGAATGGCTCGCTTGAAGCGGCATTGCTGGCCGACGGTGTGGCCAAGGATGCGCTTTACCCGCTCGACATGGACCGCGCTGTGGCCAAGCTGAAGTCGATCAAGGAAGACAGCCTTTACTGGGGCTCGGGTTCGGAGGCGCATTCAATGGTCGTCAACGGCGAAGTCTCGATGGGCATGGTCTGGCAAAACCGCGGCCGGAACATCGAAAACGACACCGATGGCCGCTACAAGCTGGTGATGAACGAGGCTATCGCCATGCCGGGCGCGTATATCGTGCCAAAGGGCAATCCAGGCGGCCGCGACGCTGTGATGAAATTCATCGCAACCGCGCAATCCGTGCCCGCGCAGCTGACGCTGCTTGACTGCCTCGGCATGACACCGTCGAACCCAGAGGCTTTTGCCCAAATCCCCGAAGATCAGCAGCCCTATGCGATCACCTCGGCGGCCAATATCGACAATATTGTCTACAATGATCCCACATGGTGGGGCGAAAACGGCGGCGATGCCGTCAACACCTTCCTTGACGCGATTTCCTGAACGACCTGCCGGGGGTGGCTTACCTCTCCCCCGGCTCCTGAGCACTGGCGGGGCCGCCCGATAAGTCCCGCCATTTTTCCCTCCTTGAAAGGCTATAGCCCGTGAGCAGCCCCGCAATCAGACGTATCAGCACCGGATGGCTTCTGGTCACGCCGTTTCTGATCCTTGTGCTGGCGCTGTTTTTGGGGCCGCTGTTGAATATCCTTTGGCTTAGCGTTTCCGACCCCAAGCCGGGGTTTGGAAATTATCAGGCGCTTTTCACCTCAGACTCGTTGCCCCGGATCTTGTGGACAACCATCCGCATCTGCGTGATCACCACGGCGTTCAGCGTCGCACTGGGATATTCGATCGCCTATGCGATGATCCATGTGGCCACAGGCGGGCGCAACAAAATGCTCAGCCTGCTTCTGGTGTCCTTCTGGATTTCAGTGCTGGTGCGGACGTTTTCATGGCTGATGCTTCTGGGGCGCAATGGGCTTGTGAACAACGGGTTGGAAGCCATTGGTTTCATTTCAGAACCCATAGCTTTTATGCGCAATGAGCTGGGCGTGTTGATCGGTATGGTGCATTATATGGTGCCCTATGCGGTGCTGCCGCTTCTGGCGTCAATGCAGACAATTGATACCCGTGTCCTGTCCGCCTCGCGCAGCCTTGGGGCGACGGGCAATCAGACGTTCTGGCGGGTCTATCTGCCGCTGACCAAACCCGGTCTTGTGGCCTCATCCCTTCTGGTCTTCATCTTGTCACTTGGGTTTTACGTCACACCTGCGATCCTTGGCGGTGGCAAGGTGTTGATGGTGGCCGAATATATCTCGGTCCAGATCCTTGTGACACTGCGCTGGGGCACGGCAGCGATGCTGGCAGCGCTGATGCTGTTCGGCGTGCTGGCGCTTTTGTTTATCATGTCGCGCTTCATGAAGCTTTCGACCGTGTTCGGGGGGGCCAAGGCATGAAGGAAAGCTTCGCGCAGAAACTCAACAAGAATGCGGCATGGATATTGCTGCTGTTTCTGGTGGCCCCCGCATTGGTCGCGATCCCGGTATCCCTGACACCAAAGCGCTTTTTGTCGATGCCGTCAGGTGAGCTGTCGTTACGCCATTTTGAAAATCTGTTCACCAGTGCCGAATGGATGTCGAGCTTTGGCCAAAGCGCGTTGATCGGGCTGATTTCGGCAGGTCTGGCCACATTGCTTGGCACGCTTTGTGCCATCGGGCTTTGGCGCATCGCCTCAAAAGCCGCCGAAGCGGTGCGGGCGTTTTTGCTGCTGCCACTGGTGATCCCGCCGATCATCTCTGCCATGGCGTTTTATCGGCTTTTCGTGCCGATGGGGCTGATCGATACCTATCCCGGTCTGATCCTTGCCCACACGGTTCTGGCAGCCCCCTTGGTCCTGATCACCGTCTCGGCCTCGCTTGCGGGGTTTGACGGACGGCTTGAACAGGCGTCGCGCAATCTGGGGGCCTCAAACTGGACGACAATGCGCCGCGTGATCCTCCCTTCAATCAAACCCGGTGTGCTGGCGGGGGCGGTTTTTGCCTTCATCGCGTCTTGGGACGAAATCGTGGTCACGCTCTTCTTGTCCAAGTTTTCCGTCTACACGCTGCCCCGGCGCATGTGGAACGGCATACGCGAAAACACCGACCCCACCGTCGCCGCCGCTGCCGTGGTCTTGATTGCCGTGACGCTGCTGGCCTTTCTCACATGGGCGCTGATCGCGCGCCTCAACCGGACATCTGATCCTGCCGGAGACCTTTCGTGACCATTGACACATCCCATGAGAATGAGCTTTTGCTCGCAACCGTGCGCGCCTTTATGGAGGCGGAACTGTTTCCCCACGAAGATATGGTGGACCGGCTGGGCGCGGTTCCCGATGATCTGGGCCGCCAGATCGAAAAGCGCGCGATTGAGGCGGGGCTGTATTCGGCCAATCTGCCGGAATCCATCGGCGGTGGCGGATTGTCCAAATCCGCAATGATGCTGATCGAGCGCGAATACGGCAAGACCAGCCATGCGCTGCACAGCTGGATCGGTCGGCCAACCGAGATTTTGCTGGCCTGCGAAGGCGCGCAAATCGACGAATATCTTCTGCCTTGTGTGCGGGCCGAAAAGCGCGAGCTGTTTGCCCTGACCGAGCCTGAGGCCGGATCTGATGTGATGGGCATGAAATCCAATGCGCGCCGGGACGGAGGTGACTGGATCCTCAATGGCTCAAAGCATTTCATCTCTGGCCCCTGCATGCCCGATTTCGCCATCGTCTTTGCGGCCACCGGCGTGGATGAAACCAAACGCGGGCCGCGCAAGCGGGTGACGGCCTTTCTGGTTGATGTTGGCTTGGCCGGATTTGAAATCCGCGAAGGCCACAAGTCGGTCAGCTATCGTGGCTACAAGACCTTCCAGATGTCCTTCACCGATGTGCGTCTGAGCGACGCCAAGATCCTGGGCGAAGAAGGCCGCGGGCTGGATCTGGCCGGTAAATGGCTGGGCATGGGCCGCATCTGGGTTGGGGCGTCATGTTGTGGCAAGGCCGAACGGCTGATCGGGCTTGCCACAGACTGGGCTGCGAACCGCAAGCAATTCGGTCAGGCCATCGGCCAGTTTCAGGCCACCGGCTTTCGCTTGGCCGATATGGCGATTGGCTTGCGGACGGCAGATCTGCTGGTTGCCGACGCCGTGGCGCGCGCGGAGGCCGGAACCATGACCGATGCCGACGCGGCCATGGTCAAGGTCTATTGCTCGGAAATGCTGAACCGCACTGCCGATGACACAGTGCAGATCTACGGCGGCATGGGTTTGATGGAGGAACTGCCAATTCAGCGTCTTTGGCGCGACGCGCGTCTGGAACGGATCTGGGATGGCACATCAGAGATCCAGCGCCATATCATCACCCGATCCATCCTCCGGCCCCTTGGCGCATGACACCCGAGCGCCGCAAAAACCTTGACCGCCTTCTCAGCCCTCGCCACATCGCCTTCGTCGGCGGGCGCGATGCCGAAGTGGCGATCAAAGAAGCGGATCGCGCCGGTTTTCGTGGCAAGATCTGGGCTGTGAACCCAAAGCGCGACACGCTTGGCGGCTATCCTTGTTTCCCAAGCGTCGATGCCCTGCCCGAAGTCCCGGATGCGGTTTTCCTGGCGGTTCCAGCCCCGGCTGCGGTTCAGACGACGGCAACCTTAGCGAAAATGGGCACGGGTGGCATCGTCTGTTACACCGCAGGCTTTCGCGAAGCCGGACCAGAGGGGGCCGCGCTTGAGGCGGAACTGATCAAGGCCGCAGGCGAAATGGCACTGGTCGGCCCGAATTGCTACGGCGTGATCAACTATCTTGACCGCGCCGCACTCTGGCCCTTTGCGCATGGCGGCGCCACGCCCGGTTGGGGGGCTGCAATCATCACCCAATCGGGCATGCTGTCGTCCGATATCACCATGGCCGAGCGGTCCTTGCCGCTGACCCATATGATTTCGGGCGGCAACCAATCGGTCCTGACCATCGAGGATTTCGTCGACCATCTGGCCGATCACCCTGCCGTGCGCGCCATCGGCATCCATATCGAAGGGCTGCGCGACATCCCCGCGTTTGAAGCCGCATGTCTTAAGGCGCTGAACAAAGGTGTGCCGGTGGTGGCGTTGAAAACCGGCTCATCGCAGATCGGGGCCAGCCTGACCGTCAGCCACACAGGCTCGCTGTCGGGCGCCGATGATCTTTATGGCGCCCTTTTTGCCCGCTGCGGCGTGATAAGGGTAAAAAACCCCTCGGAACTGCTGGAAACCCTGAAGTTTCTATGCATTTGCGGTGCACCGAAGGGACCACGGGTTGCAGGGTTCACCTGCTCGGGCGGCGGGGCCACAATGCTGGCCGACCATGCCGAAGGGATCGGGCTGGATTTCCCCGGCTTTGATACCGCAGCCACGGCGGAACTGACGGACCTCTTGCCACCGATTGCCACCGTCTCTAACCCCTTGGATTACACCACCCCGATCTGGGGAGACGCGGCGCGCACAGGCCCGGTATTTGAGCGCGCCATGGCGCTGGCCAAAGCCGATGTGGCCGTGCTGGTGCAAGATTACCCCGCAGCCGGTCTTGATGAAAGCAAACCCAGCTATCTGACGGATGCGGTGGCCTTTATGACAGCCGCCCGTGCTTTCGGTATTCCGGCCGCGATCCTGTCTACCTTGCCCGAAAACATTGACGCCGGGACCCGCGATATGCTGGTGCGCGAAGGTGTCGCCCCATTGCAAGGTATCGACGAAGGTCTGAATGCCATACTTGCCGCGATCAAATGGGCCGCGATGCACCCCGGCATCCTGGATGCGCCGCCCTCACCGCTTTTGGCGGCCCATGCGGCCACGCCGCTTACCATGCTGGATGAGGCCGAGGGCAAAGCGCGGCTATCTGGTTTCGGGCTGACCGTCCCGGACGGACGCGTGAGTGATGAGGCGGGCCTTTTGGGGGCGGCAGTAGCTTTGGGCTTTCCTCTGGTCTTGAAGATGATGGGTTCGAGGCTGGCGCATAAATCCGACGCGGGCGCGGTTGCCCTTGGCATAAGAAACGCCAGAGAGCTTGGAGCAGCGGCAGCCAAGATGCGCGCCGATGTGGCGGCTTATGATCCCCTGGCCGTCACCGACCGCTTTTTGATCGAACGCATGGCAGACAAGCCGATTGCCGAATTGGTGCTGGGCATCCGCAGCGACGCACAGTTCGGCATGGCAATGACCATCGGTTCTGGCGGAATTCTGGTCGAACTGGTGGGCGATGCGGAAACGCTGTTGTTGCCCACAACGGCTGCAGACATCGAAGCAGCAATCCGGCGGCTGAAGGTCGCGCGGCTTTTGGACGGATTTCGCGGCGGCAAACGCGCCGACATTCCGGCACTTGCCCGCCAGCTCGCGTCCTTTACAAAGGCGGTCATCGCCCATGCGGACACACTTGCCGAAGTTGAGATCAACCCGCTGTTCGTCGGCGATGCCGGTTTGGTGGCCGTTGATGTGTTGCTTTATGAAAGGCAGGAATAGTGTCCGTGCCGCCCAGCGAACCCAATCCCGACCTGACCGTCGGGGCCGATAACAAACAAAGATGGAACCAGCCCGAAAATCGCAGGCATGGGTTTCACAACGCGCACCGCCTGTGGCGGCGGATGTTTGTGGTGCGCGCGAGACAGGTGATGACCCTCACGCACACCCCCGACGCCCTGATCGGCACAGCCGTGCGCGACAGCGGCATCAAGGATCACCCTGCCTTTTCCGCGCTGGTTATCGCCCAAGGTGGCCAGATCTTGCACCAAGAAAGCGCCCCAGATTTTAGCACAGACCAGCCACATTCGATCCAGTCCGTCACAAAAATGCATATGCACATTATCATGGCCGAAATGATCGGTTCGGGGCTTGTCGACCCGGCCCGCACGGTCAGCCACTATCTGCCATGGATAGGCACGGCTTATGCGGATGCGACTGTGGGCAATGTCATGGACATGAATATCAGCAATGATTTTTCCGAAGATTACAGCGATGCCAATGCCGGTTGTTATGCTGAGGAGCAATCTTTGGGCTGGCGCTTGCCTGAAGGGAACCGCCCCGAAACCACGCTGGCTGATTTTGCGGCGGGTTTGACAGGCGCAGATCTGAGCAATCAAACGGGTTACGCGATCTACAAATCCGCCAACACCGATGTGCTGACGCTTGTCGCCGCAGCCCTCAGCCCGGACTATCTGGCCCGCAGGATCGAGGCAATCGCAGATGCGGCGGGGTATGAGGGGACGTTTCACATCTCGCTCAGCCCCGAGCTTTTGCCTGCGTTTTCTGGTGGCGGATGTCTCTCGGCGCGTGACCTTGCGCGGTTCGGCCTGTTGCTGGCGCGAGGTGGCCAAGGCGTGTCCGGTGGTAGCGTGGGGCATGCGGGGTTCACCCGAAACACGCTAAACCGCCCTGCCCCCTTGCTCAGCGCGTCGCGGCCGTGGTTGCGGTATTCCAATCAGGCCATGACCAATGGGCGCTGGATCGGGCATGCGGGATATGGCGGGCAGTTCTTGATGGTCGATATGACCTCGGGCCGGGTGGCGGCATTTCTCAGCGTTCTTGAAAATGCGTCGGGGTATGACGAAGACTACATGGCGCGTCTGATCAGAGCGCTGGAAACGATTTTGGGCGCAGGCACGGCTTGACCCCGCCGCGCGCGCGCGCCACCAATGGGCGGTGAAACAGCGAAAGCCACCGCCATGCCCCGCCTGACCCGTACCCTTGCCGCCATCGATGCTGCCAATGACGCTGACCCGGATCGGCGCGAAGGCGGACCTGCCGCGCGGCTTTACGGCGAGCGGATGACCGCTGAGCTGGAGCAGCTGTTCCCTGACGCCACCGACACCCTGCGCATCGCAGCCCGCGGTCAACATATCGAGCGCTGGACCTCGCCGCGCGCGGCCTATCCTGAGGGGCGGGAAGGCTATCTGACCTGGCGCCGGGATCTGGCGGCGTTCCATGCTCGCCGGGTGGGTGAACTCATGAAGGCGGAAGGGTACGACGCCGAGACCATCGACGAGGTCGGCCGTATGATCCGCAAAGAAGGCATCAAACGCAACGCAGAGGTTCAGGCGCTGGAGGATGTGATCTGCTTTACCTTCCTTCGGTGGTACTTTCATCCCTTTGCCGAAGGCCGCGACCCGACGGGGATGCTGAAGATCGTCGGGAAAACCGCGCGCAAAATGTCCGCACGTGCGCGGGCGCAGGCTTTGTCGGAATTTGACCTGCCTGACCCCTATGCGGCTTTGTTCCGGGACTGAGTCGCAATGGCGCAACCATAAGGTGATGCCCTTGCGAGCCGATCCCGCCAACCCGTTTCACGAATCGCACCTCAAGCCCCCCTGGCCACGGCAATGTTGCCACAAAGCCCCGCAATCGCCCCATTTTCCGCCTGTCGGCTTGATCTGTGGGCGCATCGACCACAGAATCGGTTGACGATGTCTTAACGCGGCCATATCTGCGCCGCGCTAGAGACACCGGGACGCGTGAGAATGGCCTCACGAAGTCATGTAGGTTCGACCCCGATGTTGGGGTCAATAAAGGATGATACGGATGGACAGCTCCAAGCAGATGGATGCGGGTTCGGCACAAGGCCAACAAGACGGCAACGCGCCCCAGGCCGACCAATCCCTGCAACCCAATCCAAAGATCAATGCAGTGCGGCAAGCCGGAGAGGACAACACCACTTCCTCGCAGATGCAGGCCACGCTTTTTACCGACTGGGCCTCAATCTAAGCCTTTTGCGACAGGTTCAGTCACGTTTCGAGTTGGCAGTGGTTTGAAATTCGAAGATTTCTAATTCGAATTCTGATACCGGCACTTCAACACCACATCGAAACGCAATAGGCTCGGCTCCGCACCCCGGAGCCCCGATGCCAGACCCTGTCTCAAGCCTTCCCAATCTTGGTCCCGCTTCCGAAGCGGCCTTTGCCCGCGCAGGCATACATTCCGCGGATGAAGTCCGCGAAATGGGCGCAGACGCGGCCTATCTGCGACTGCTGCAATCGGGAACCAGACCGCATTTCATCGGCTACTATGTTTTGGTGATGGGTTTGCAGGGCCGGCCTTGGAATGATTGCAAGGGGGCCGAAAAACTGGCTTTGCGCAAGACATTCGATGCGATCAAGGCCAAGGCAGACGCCAAGCCATCCAAAGAAAAAGACCGCATCCGGTTGGATGCGGTCCTTGACGAAATCGGATTGCTGGAAAGGCCTGCGCCTGATCAGCCGACCAGTTCCAGGCCCGAGAAGAAATAGGCAATCTCTTCCGCTGCGGTTTCAGGGGCATCCGATCCATGAACCGAGTTTTCGCCGACCGAGAGAGCGAATTCCTTACGGATCGTGCCTGCGTCTGCGTTGGCCGGGTTGGTGGCCCCCATGACTTCGCGGTTCTTGGCAATCGCGCCTTCGCCTTCCAACACCTGAACGACCACAGGCTCGGAGGCCATGAATTCAGTCAGTTCGCCAAAAAACGGACGCTCGGCATGCACTTCGTAGAATTTCTGTGCCTGCGCCAGCGACAGGTGGATGCGCTTTTGTGCGGCGATGCGCAGACCTGCCTCTTCGAACTTGGCGTTGATCTTGCCAGTCAGGTTGCGGCGGGTTGCGTCGGGTTTGATGATGGAAAGCGTGCGTTCGATAGCCATGTCATATACCTTTTGTAACTGCGTGCGCGGCCCCTGCCCCGCACCTTGTGTTCCGCGCGCCTGCTACCATGACCGCCCATGCTTGAAAAGGTGTCGCGGGTCAAAAGCAAGGCTGCCTCCGGCGGGGATATTTGTTCCAAGTGGAAACTGCCGTCTTTCCCATCTTCCGGGCCTCTGCTAAGGCCCGCGCATGCTCAGGATTTCAGACATCACTTATTCCGTCGAAGGCCGCCCTTTGTTTGAGGGCGCATCGGCCACCATTCCCACCGGCCATAAGGTTGGGCTTGTCGGCCAGAACGGCACGGGCAAGACCACATTGTTCCGGCTGATCCGCGGCGAGCTGGCACTTGAAGGCGGCGAAATTGCCATGCCGTCGCGCGCCCGTATCGGCGGTGTGGCGCAAGAGGTGCCGTCGTCTTCAACCTCACTGATCGATACGGTGCTTGAGGCCGACACCGAACGCGCAAGCCTGATGTCGGAAGCCGATAGCGCCACGGACCCTCACCGCATCGCAGAAATTCAGGCGCGTCTGACGGATATCGACGCCTGGTCGGCCGAGGCGCGCGCCGCCTCGATCCTCAAAGGGCTTGGCTTTGACAAAGACGCGCAAGCGCGGCCGTGCTCAGATTTCTCGGGCGGGTGGCGTATGCGGGTGGCCCTGGCGGGTGTCTTGTTTGCCCAGCCGGACCTCCTGTTGCTAGATGAGCCGACCAACTATCTGGATCTGGAAGGATCGCTGTGGCTGGAAAGCTATCTGGCCAAATACCCCCATACTGTCATCATCATCAGCCATGACCGGGGTCTCTTGAACCGGGCGGTGGGGGCGATTTTGCATCTGGAAGCGCGCAAGCTGACATTGTGGTCCGGCCCTTATGATCAGTTTGCCCGCCAGCGCGCCGCCTTGCGGGCAGCACAGGCGGCCGAGGCCAAGAAGCAAGACGCGCACCGCGCGCATCTGCAAAGCTTTGTGGACCGGTTCAAGGCCAAGGCGTCAAAGGCCGTGCAGGCCCAAAGCCGCGTGAAGATGCTGGAAAAGATGACGCCGATTCTGGCCCCCGAAGAGGCCAAGAAGGTGGTGTTCACCTTCCCTGAGCCCGAACAGCTTTCTCCACCGATCATCACCATGGACGGCACCGCCGTGGGCTATGACGGCCCACCGGTTCTGCGGCGACTGGATCTGCGCATCGATCAAGATGACCGCATCGCGCTGTTGGGTCGCAACGGCGAGGGCAAATCCACCCTGTCCAAGCTGCTGGCGGGCAAGCTTGATCCTTGCGAGGGCAAGATCACGCGGTCGTCTAAGCTGCGCATTGGATATTTTGCCCAGCATCAGGTCGATGAGCTGCATCTGGATGAAACACCGCTTCAACACATCATGCGGCTGCGCCCTGCCGAGGGGCAGCCAAGGTTGCGTGCAAGGCTGGCGGGCTTTGGGCTTGGTGCGGATCAGGCCGATACGGTCGTGGGCCGCCTTTCGGGGGGGCAAAAGGCGCGGTTGTCGCTGTTGTTAGCCACCATTGACGCGCCGCATCTGCTGATCCTTGATGAGCCGACCAACCACCTTGATATCGAGAGCCGCGAAGCGCTGGTCGAGGCGCTGACCCAATATTCGGGTGCCGTGATCCTTGTCAGCCACGACATGCATCTCTTGGGTCTTGTGGCCGACCGGTTGTGGCTGGTCAAAGGCGGAGCGGTTGCCCCTTACGCTCAGGATCTGGAAGCCTACCGCAAGGAGTTGCTGGCAGGTGACGACGCCGACAAACCCGCCCCGAAGGTGAAAGACAAAGCGCCTAAGCTGTCGCGCGATGCCGTTTTGGCGTTGAAGAGCGATGTGCGCAAATGCGAAGAGCGTTTGGCCAAGATCAATACCATGCGCGATAAGCTGGCCAAGAAGCTGGCCGACCCCGATCTTTACGACAATCCCGGTGAAGCTGTGGTCTGGCAGAAGAAATACGCGGAAGTGATGGAAGCAATGGACCGGGCCGAAGCACTATGGATGAAGGCCGCTGAACGGCTGGAACTGGCGGAGGCATAGGCCCATGGATATGGCGTTTTATCTGACAGCATTTGTCACGCTTTTCGTAATTATCGATCCGATCGCCCTTGCGCCATTGTTCGTGGCGCTGACGCAAGGAATGGACAGCACCCAAAGACAGGCTGTGGCCCTGCGTTCATGCCTGATCGCCATTGTGCTGATGACGCTTTTCGGGCTGCTCGGCGACAAGATCCTGAGTGTCATCGGAATTTCCATGCCTGCGTTCCGCATCTCGGGTGGATTGCTGTTGTTTATCACGGCGCTTGACATGCTGTTTGAACGCCGCACCCAGCGACGCGAAGGCCAGCAGGCCGATCCGCATCACGATCCTTCGGTCTTTCCGCTGGCAACGCCGCTGATTGCGGGCCCCGGCGCGTTTACAACGATGATCTTGCTGGTCAACAACTCGCCCGCCTCAGGCTTGGCGCATGTTGCGGCTGTTCATGCCGTCATGGTTGCGGTTGTGGCCTGCGCGTTTCTGTTCTTTCTGGCCTCTGGGCTGATTGAGCGGGCGTTGGGGCGGACCGGCATTGTGGTGATCACGCGGCTTTTGGGCATGCTTCTGGCAGCGCTTTCAGTGCAATTTGTGCTTGACGGCATTCGCGGTACGGGCCTCATCTGAACACCATGGATAAGGGCGATCTACCCCGGCTGATTTACCTTGTGCTGCTGCTGGCGGTCGTCGGCGGTTATTTCCTGGTCGAGAACCGCAATCGTCTGGGTAAGACCGCGCAGCAAGCCGCGATCTGGGGACTGATCTTTTTAGGCGCGGTGGCTGTGGCCGGTCTTTGGGGCGACATCCAGCGCCACACGGCGGGGCGCGGCGTTGTGGCGGCAAGTGATGGGCGCATCGAGGTGCCGGTGTCGGAGGACGGGCACTTTTACCTGATGGCTGAGGTGAACGGGGCAGATGTGCTCTTCGTCGTCGATACCGGGGCGACGCACATTGTGTTGACGCAAGGTGATGCGGAACATGCGGGCCTGGAGCCGGACACACTCAACTATTTTGGCTCGGCCACAACGGCCAATGGCGTGGTGAAAACCGCGCCGGTCCGATTGGCAACCTTCAAGCTGGGCGAGACGCGGCATATCAGCCTGCCCGCCGTGGTCAATGGCGGTGCGCTTGATACATCGCTTTTGGGGATGAGTTATCTTAGCCGCTACCAGATGACCATGACCGGCGATCTGCTGTCTTTGCAGCCATAGGCGGGCTGGTTGCGATCCTACTGGGCGGTGCTGTCAGATTGTGCCGCGCTGCTTGCCTTCTTTTCCCAACGCCCGCTTTCCTCGCTCCAATACTCTGCCGCCACGCCGGCACTGGTCAGGGTTTTCCACTGGGTGCGTGCACGTTGCAATGCCGGTGGATCATTGCCGTCAAAAAGCACACAGATCCGCGCAAGGGGCGCACATTCCTCGGCGCTGATGTCAGCACCGTCGACGGTCATGAGGCATTGCGCGCCGTTGGGTGTGTCGGTGCCGGTTGTCAGTAAGATCGGCTGATCGGCATCATGCGCGCCACCTGCCATCCCGTGTGGCAAGAACCCTTCCTCAGGCCCAGCCCAAAGCTTTTGGTCCAGCCAATCCAGCCGTGCAGCATTGGTTCCGCGCACCACAACGTGCCAGCCTGCGGCCAGAGACTTGCCCAAAAGCATGGGCAAGGTGGTTTCAAGCGGCGACCGCGTCAGATGGTAGAAAACCGCATTACCCATCGGTTTCAAACAGGGTGTGCATCAGCCGGTTCAGCGCCATAACACCCCAGCCGGTCGCCCCTTTGGGCGCAAGGTCCGTTTCCTTTGGCGGCAAAGCGACGCCCGCAATATCCAGATGGATCCAAGGCGTTTCGTCTTTGACGAAATGCGCCAGAAACTGAGCTGCGGTGATCGAGCCTGCAGCCCGGCCACCGGTGTTCTTGATATCGGCCAGCCGCGACTTGATCAGCTCATCATAAGCAGGGCCCATCGGCATACGCCAAGCGCCTTCACCTTCTGCACCGGCCGCCTTGAGAAACGCATGGCTGAGCGCTTCATCGTTGGAAAAGACCCCGGCGTTTTCATGCCCAAGCCCGATAATGATCGCACCGGTCAAGGTCGCGAGATTGATCATGCCCGTCGGTTTGAACCGCTCTTGCGCGTACCAAAGCACATCCGCCAGAACCATCCGCCCTTCAGCATCGGTGTTGATCACCTCGATCGTATCGCCCTTCATCGAGGTCACGATATCGCCGGGCCGCTGTGCCTTTCCGTCGGGCATGTTTTCAACCAGACCCACCAACCCCACGACATTGGCCTTGGCCTTGCGCAGGGCCAGCGTGCGCATCACACCGGCCACCACGCCTGCGCCGCCCATATCCATGGTCATCTCTTCCATGCCCGCCGCCGGTTTGATCGAAATACCCCCGGTATCAAAGACCACACCTTTGCCCACAAGCGCGAATGGGGCCTGATCCTTGGCCCCGCCATTCCACTGCATGACAACAACCTTGGACGGGCTTTCAGAGCCTTGCCCAACCGCCAGAAGGGAACGCATCCCCAGCTTTTCCAACGCGGCTTCGTCCAGCACCTCGACCTTGAGGCCAAGGGATTTCATCGCCACCAAGCGCTCGGCAAAATCAGATGTCGTCAGAACATTGGCCGGTTCGTTCACCAGATCGCGGGTAAAACACACGCCGTCCGCCACCGCCAGCAATGGGGTTGCTTCGGCTTCCAGCTCATCAGGTTTGTTGGCCATGATCACGGCCGCCCCCTTTTGCGGGCGCTCGGCCGTCTGGTATTGCGCAAAATCATATGAGCGCAGCACAAGGCCAAGGGCCACATCCGCACCACGCGGATGGCTGCCTGCAAAAACCGTGACACCGCCCGCGGACAGCGCCTTGCCGATGCTGGCACCGGCTTTGCGGGCCTCGGTCACGCTGGACCGGCGCGGCAGTTTCACCAGTTGCACAGCCTCTGCCACCAACCCTGCGGGGTAGGACAGATCCATTGCCTGACCGGTTTTCATCTTGGCCCAGCCCGGTCCGCCGACCGCGCGGGTAATTGCCCCCCGCATCAGGCGATCAAGCCTGCGGTCCAATGCCCCAAGACGTCCATCTTCGGGCAACAGCAGCGCGATGCGGCCTGTGGCCTCTTTCAGTACGTTGATATCTGCGGCAATGAATTGAAGGGGGATAGGTGCGCTCATGTGAAATCTCCGGCTGGGTTTTGCCGGACCCTACCCCTCCACCCCGCTTAATGCCAGATATGAGTTTTCCCGCGCCCCGGATTGGGTTAGGGAGGGGGAAAGAAAAGCAAAGGAGAGCAGCGCAGTGTCCAGATTCGACAGATATTTGCTGTCGCAGCTGATGATGCTTTTTGGCTTCTTCGCGCTTATCCTCGTGTCGGTCTATTGGGTCAACCGGGCAGTTTCGCTTTTCGATCAGCTGATCTCGGATGGACAATCGGCATGGGTTTTTCTGGAATTCACCGCCCTGACATTGCCAAATGTGATCCGGCAGGTGTTGCCGGTGGCCGCCTTTGTTTCAGCGGTTTATGTGACCAATCGTCTATCGTCTGACAGTGAGCTTGTGGTGATGCAGGCAACCGGGTTTTCCCCCTTCCGGCTGGCGCGGCCGGTCTTGTATTTCGGGTTGATCGTCGGTCTGATGATCGCGGTTCTTGTGCATGTTCTGGTTCCATCGAGCCGGGCGAAACTGTCAGAAAGACGCGGCGAGATTGCTGAAAACATTGCCGGGCGCTTTTTGTCGGAAGGCGCGTTTTTGCACCCTGCACCGGGCATCACCTTTTATATCAGTAAAATCACCCAACAAGGCGAATTGCAGCAGATCTTTCTGTCAGACATTCGCAAACCCGGAGAGCGGACGACCTACACGGCGCGCAAAGCGCTGCTGGTCAAGGATCCAAGCGGGCCACGGCTTATCATGTTCGATGGTTTGGCCCAGACCTTGCGAACGACAAGCCGCAAACTGGCCGTTACACGCTTTGCGGATTTCACATATGACATCGGGGCATTGATGGACGGATCTGCAGCGAGGCCACCCACCATCGAAGAGGTGCCGACCTCAACACTTTTATGGCCGTCACCGGATCAGATCAAAACACTTGGCTCAGACCGCGAACGGATGACAGCAGAAGCGCATCAGCGCATCGCCAAGCCGCTATTGGCCGTGGTATCGGCGCTGATCGGGTTTTCCGCATTGCTCACAGGTGGGTTCAGCCGCTTTGGCTTATGGCGCCAAATTGCCATGGCCGTCGGATTTTTAATCGTCGTGCAGTTTTTGGCGAACGGAACCACCAGTGCGGTCACACGCACGCCCGCTTTCTGGCCTTTGACATATGTGCCTGCGCTGGTCGGCATTGGCATCTCCGGCCTTTTGCTGGCTTTTTCAGCGCGCATCCGGCGCGTGCGCCATAGGCTGGTTTCGGCGGTGGCGTCGTGACGTTATCCATCTACATAGCCAAGCGGTTCTTGGGCGCGTTTCTGACGGTTTTTGCAGGGTTCTTTCTGCTCATGTACCTGATCGACATGGTCGAGCAGATCCGGCGTTTTGCCAGCGCAAACCTCAGCCTTGCCGCCACAGCCGAACTTGCGCTGATGAACGTGCCGCAGACGGTGTACCGGATCTTGCCGATGATCGCGATTTTGGCGTCGATTGCCTTCTTTCTGTCTTTGGCACGGTCTTCCGAGATGGTGGTGATCCGCGCGGCGGGCCGGTCGGCGTTAAGGATGCTGATCGCGCCGCTGACCACGGCGCTGCTGATCGGCGCGTTTGCGGTTGCCGTCGTGAACCCGATCGTGGCCGGTACGGCCAAACGGTATGATGTTTTGGCCGGTCAATATCGTGCGGGCGACGGGAACATCCTGTCGATCACCCGTGAAGGCCTGTGGCTTCGTCAAGGGGGGCCTGAGGGGCAAACGGTGATCCGCGCCGCGCGGTCGAACTTCGACGGCACGACGCTGTTTGATGCCAGCTTCATCACATTCGATGCCGAAGGTAGCCCGCGGTCGCGATTGGACGCAGCCGAGGCGCGGCTGGATGACGGCGCATGGATTTTGACCAACGCCAAAGAGTGGCGCTTTGACACAGGTTTGAATTCCGAAGCCGCATCTGAGACGCATGACCAGTTTAGTCTTGCATCGGATCTTACTGCCGACCAGATCAGGGACAGTTTTGGCACCCCCTCCACTATCCCCGTCTGGGATTTACCGGCCTTCATATCAGGGTTGGAACGCGCCGGGTTTTCCGCACGCAAACACAGTGTTTGGTATCAGATGGAACTGGCGTTACCGCTATTGTTGATGGCGATGGTGCTGGTCGGGGCCGGGTTTACCATGCGCCATGCACGGTCAGGCAGAACCGGCATCATGGTTCTGGCGGCGGTGATTTCCGGCTTTGCGATATTCTTGCTGCGCAACTTCGCTCAGGTTCTTGGTGAAAACGGGCAGATCCCCGTGATGCTTGCCGCCTGGAGCCCACCGATTGCCGCCGCCCTGCTTTCCCTAAGCCTTGTGCTTCATCTTGAGGACGGCTGATGCAAAGGTTTCTTCTTGCCATATTGATCTGGATCGCCGCCCTGCCTGCCATGGCGCAAGATCAGGCCACATTGATTGCGGATCGGGTATACCTGAGCGCTGACAATACGCTGACCGCCGACGGTGCGGTTGAAGTGTTCTACAAGGGCGCGCGATTGACGGCCGAGAGGGTCATCTACAACAAAGTGACCGACGAACTGACCATCACGGGGCCGATCCGGCTGACCGAGGGCGACGACACGCTCATTCTGGCCGATGCGGCCGAGCTTTCGCGCGACTTTCGCGACGGCGTATTGTCCGGTGCGCGGTTGGTATTGAACCAAAAGCTGCAGCTTGCAGCGGTTGAACTTTCCCGCGTCGGTGGCCGTTATACGCAATTGAACCGGGTTGTGGCATCGTCTTGCGAAGTATGCCCCTCAAATCCTGTGCCTTTGTGGGAAATTCGCGCGCGCCGGGTTGTCCACGATCAGCAAGAACGCCAGCTTTACTTCGATCATGCCCAATTTCGCGTGGCAGGGTTGCCGATCTTCTACGTGCCGCATTTGCGCATGCCAGACCCGACATTGGAACGCTCAACCGGCTTTTTGATGCCGCGCTTTCGCACGACCTCGTCCTTGGGTGCCGGGATCAAGCTGCCCTACTTCATCACCCTTGGTGACAGTCGCGATCTGACGCTGACCCCCTATGTATCCAATGCCAAAACCCGCACGCTGGAGTTTCGCTATCGCCAGGCGTTCACCACCGGCGAGCTTGAGTTCAATGGGGCCGTGTCACACGATGACATCTTGCAAAATGAAACGCGCGGCTATGTTCTGGGCAGTGCGAAATTTCGATTGCCAAAAGACTTTACGCTGGACCTTTCGGTGCAAGGCGTATCAGACGATGCATATCTTCTGGACTACGGCGTCAGCGATCTGGACCGGCTGGCATCTGGCGCGCGCATCACGCGCACACGCCGCAACGAATACATCGAAGGGCGGATATATCGGTACTGGTCCTTGCGCGCGGGTGACGACAATTCCGTCCTTCCGACATTGGTTGGGGATCTGACATTTCAGCGACGGTTCGCGGTGCGCGGCATTGGCGGTGAAGGCCAGTTTCGCTTTCAGACACATAGCCAAAGGCGCAGCTCATCCGTGGCGACCGATGCCAATGGCGACGGTGTGACCGACGGGCGCGATCTGAGCCGGGCGACGATGGCCATCGACTGGCGGCGCAACTGGATCTTGCCCAACGGAATGGTCGCGGCGGGTGCTGCGCAAGTCACCGCCGACATCTATGCCATAAGCCAAGATGCAGCCTACCCCGGATCGGTGACGCGGCTTACGCCTGCCGCGGCGATTGAACTGCGCTGGCCATGGGTCAAGACCATTCGGCAAGGCAACGCAAGCCACGTGATTGAGCCGGTTGTGCAACTGGTCTGGAGCCCGGAAAGCACCAAATCCGTACCAAACGAAGACAGCCAGATCGTCACATTCGACGAAGGCAATCTTTTCGCCTTTAACCGGTTTCCTGGGGCAGACCGGCATGAACTGGGCACCCGCTTGAACATTGGCGGCAGCTGGACACGCTATGACCCCGCTGGCTGGTCGATGGGCGTCACCGCAGGCCGGGTGTTCCGCAGCCGCGATCTTGGGCAATTCAGCGCGGCGTCGGGGCTTGACGGCACATCATCAGACTGGCTGATTTCAGCCAAGCTGGATACCGGCACGGGGTTGAGCGTTGCCAACCGCGCATTGTTTGATGATGCTTTGAACATGAGCCGGAATGAATTTCGACTTGGCTACAAGGCAGATCGCTATGATCTGGCGGCAAGCTATTTGTGGCTGGTGGCAGATCCGGCCGAAGGACGGACGGTTCCGGTCTCAGAACTGGTCCTTGATGCTGGCTGGGACATGGCGCAGAACTGGCAAGGAACCATCGGCGGGCGTTATGATTTCGACACGGACCGGGCCGCACGGGCATATGTCGGGTTGGAATATCGCACCGAATGCGCCTTGATTGATCTTTCCCTCTCGCGTCGGTTCACGTCCTCGACTAGTGTAAGTGCGGATACCGACTTTAACCTTTCAGTGGTTCTGAACGGCTTTGGCAGTGGAACGGACGGGCGGCAATATCGGCAAAGTTGCTCAAGATAGTGTTGGAACCGAACAGGCAAGACACATATCTGACGAGCAAAGAAACGAACATAAGAGCAGACGGACGACAGCGATGCGCATAATGACCTTCCTCTCCCTCGCCCTTGCGGGCCTTGTGGCACTGTCGCTTCCGGTGACGGCGCAGACCGGGCGCTATTCCCCCTATGTGATCATCAACGGCTCGGTCGTCACACAGTATGAGCTTGAGCAGCGCATCTTGTTTCTTGAATTGCTGCGCATCCCCGGCGACGCGTTTGAGCAAGCCGAAAAAGGGCTGATCGAAGATCGCTTGCGCGCGCAAGCGGCCAAGGCCGCAGGTGTCAGCCTGAATGATGAGCGGATCGCTGCGGGCATGGCCGAGTTTGCCGGCCGCGCCAATCTTGACACCGAACAATTCATTCAGGCCATTGGTCAGGGCGGTGTTGCCGCTGAAACCTTCCGTGATTTTGTCTCATCCGGCCTGGCCTGGCGCGATGTCGTGCGCGAACGATTTGGCCCACGGGTCCGGATCACCGAAGCTGAAATTGACCGCGCAATGTCGGTCACCGCGCAGCGCGGCGCAGGGCCGCGTGTGCTTTTGTCTGAAATCTTGTTGCCACTCACACCGGCCACTGCGGTGGAAACGCGCGAACTGGCCACACAACTGTCCGAGACACTGCGTTCAGAAGCCGCCTTTGCACAGGCAGCGCGCAGCTATTCGGCATCGGCATCACGCGATCAGGGTGGGCAGCTTGGATGGATACCGATTACAAATCTGCCGCCACAGCTGCGCGGCGTGGTTGCCGGTCTGGCCAACGGGCAGGTCAGCCCTCCGGTTCCCCTTGGCAATGCGCTTGCGATCATCCGCCTGCGCGGCATCCAGCAAGGCGGTGAGATTGAGGCGGGCAACATAACCGTGGATTATGCCCAATACCTGATCCCCGGCGGCCGCAGCACCGAGGCATTGGCCACAGCAGAGCGCGTGCGCGGCGAAGTGGACACCTGTGACGACCTCTACCGCGCTGCACGTGGCGTTCCCGCCGAGCAGTTGTTGCGCGAAACGCGGCCCCTGAGACAAGTTCCTGCGGATATCGCCGCAGCCCTTGCGCCGCTTGATGACAACGAAAGCTCAATCGCATTGACGCGGGGCAACGCGCTGGTGTTCTTGATGCTGTGCAAGCGGACAGCGACAATTGCCGATGGCAGCACGGGCGCGCTTGGCCAATCCGCAGGCATCGAAGGCGCGCCGGCCATTGATCCGACGCTTGGTTTTGGTGCGGGGCCAAGCCGGTCCCAGATCCGTGAAGAGCTGACCAATCAGCGCATTGCCGGTCTGGCTGACGGCTTGCTGGCCGAAATGCGCGCCAACGCCATCATCCAGCGCCCCTGAAGGGGCCGGGAATGTCCTACGCCCCGATTGCGCTTAGCTGTGGCGAACCTTCCGGGATTGGCCCTGAGATCGCGGTAAAAGCGCGGGCGCATCTTGGCAAAGCGATCGAGTTTTTCTGGATGGGTGATCCTGCACATCTTCCAGAAGGATCCTTATGGCAAGAAATCGCGGCCCCCGGCGACGCAAAGCAGGTGCCCGAACATCTGTTGCCGGTCCTGCGCCACGACTTTCCCGCAGCGGCCCTGCCCGGCCAGCCGTCCCATGCAAATGCACCCGCTGTGATTGATGTCATCGCCCGCGCGGTTCAGTGGGTTCAGTCCGGGACCGCGTCGGCGCTATGCACCGCGCCCATTCACAAAAAGGCTTTGAAGGATGGGGCGGGCTTTGCCTTTCCGGGCCACACCGAATACCTCGCCCATCTGGCGGGCGTGAAGCAGGTGGTGATGATGCTGGCCTGCACCGAGCTGCGCTGTGTACCTGCGACCATCCATATCCCCCTTGCCGACGTGCCCGCCGCCTTGACCGAAGCGGGGCTGACCGAGACCATCCGCATCACCCATGCCGGGCTTATGCGTGATTTTGGCATCGCTTGCCCGCGTATTGCTGTGGCCGGGCTGAACCCCCATGCAGGGGAAGGCGGCGCGATGGGCCATGAAGAACTGAGGCTGATCGTGCCAGTGCTTGACCGGCTGCGCGCCAAGGGCCTGCAGATCGCGGGGCCCCTGCCCGCCGACACGATGTTCCACCCGGCGGCCAGAGCACGCTATGACGCGGCGGTCTGTATGTACCACGATCAGGCGCTGATCCCGATCAAGACGCTTGATTTCGCCAGTGGTGTGAATGTGACGCTGGGCCTGCCGTTTATCCGCACTTCGCCAGACCACGGCACCGCGTTCGACATTGCGGGCCAAAACAAAGCCGACCCCTCGAGCCTGATCGCCGCGCTGACAATGGCGCATGATATGGCACGAACGCGGCAAGGCGGGTGAGATGAGCAAGATTGATAGCCTGCCCCCGCTCCGCGACGTGATTGAAACCTATGATCTTGCGGCAAAAAAGAGCCTTGGGCAGAATTTCATTCTGGATCTGAACCTGACGGCGCGGATCGCACGATCAGCCGGTGATCTCAGCCAATGCGATGTACTGGAAATCGGGCCCGGGCCGGGCGGTCTGACACGCGGGCTGCTGGCCGAAGGCGCGCGCCGCATTCTGGCCATTGAAAAAGATGCGCGTTGCTTGCCGGCGCTGGCCGAGATTGCCGCCGCGATGCCGGGGCGGCTTGAGATTATCAATGGCGATGCGCTTGAGATTGACCCGCTTGCCCATCTGACCCAGCCCATCCGCATCGTGGCCAATCTGCCCTATAACGTCGGGACAGAACTGCTGGTGCGGTGGCTGACACCCAAGATCTGGCCGCCGGTCTGGCAAAGCATGACGCTGATGTTCCAAAAGGAAGTGGCCGAACGGATTGTGGCCAAGCCCGGATCGAAAGCCTATGGGCGGCTGGCGCTTTTGGCGCAGTGGCGCTGCGATACGCGCATTGTCATGACGCTGCCGCCCGAGGTGTTTACGCCGCCTCCCAAAATCCACTCGGCGGTTGTCCATCTGACGGCTTTGCCTGAACCGCGCTATCCAGCCGATCCCGCGATTTTGAACAAGGTGGTTGCCACAGGCTTCAATCAACGCCGCAAGATGCTGCGATCCAGCCTGAAATCGCTTGGCACCGACATAGAAGCGCAGCTGGAAGCCGCAGGCATAGCACCCACAGCACGGGCCGAAGAAATATCGCTGGAATCGTTTTGCCGCCTCGCGCGGCTGCTGGACGCACCGGGGCGCTGAGCGCGGGCCACCTTGAATAATACCAACGTGCAATGGATCATAGAAAAGGCCCCTGAACCTGAACGGGTCGGGGGCCAAATGTCTGGTGACAGATAATGATCAGCCGGCGCGCTATTCGGCGGCATCAGCCGGGTTATCGTCCTTTGGTGGTGATGCTTCGGTCGCCTCAGTGCTGGGCTTTTCGCGCGGCTTGCGCGGGGCACGGGGTGCGCGTGGCTTCTTCACCGGCGTGGCTTCCGCCGTTTCTGCAAGTTTCGGCATTTCCGGCATCATTGGTGCTGCTGGGGCTGCGCGCACGCGATCCTCGGGCGTTTCCACCAGAAACGAGCTGTCCTCGGCCTCAGGCTCGCGGCGGGGCGTTGCTGTGGCACTGGAATCGCGGGCATTGCGATCCTCATAGCGCGAACGCTGGTGTGACTGGCGTTCACCACCCCCACCATTCTGGCCATTGTTTTGATTGCCGTTCTGGCCACCACCACTGTGGTTGCCGCCACCTTGGTTACCGCCGTTTTGGTTGTTGTTGTGAGAGGGTTGCCCCCCATCACCCTGGCTTTGCTGGCGCTGCTCTTGTTCGCGCGCCATTTCTTGCATCGCCTGACCCAACATGCGGGTATAATGCTCGGCATGCTGAAGGAAATTCAACTCAGCCACCCGGTCGTTGGAAAGTTGGCTGTCGCGCGCAAGGCTCAGATATTTGTCGATAATCTGCTGCGGCGTACCGCGCACTTTACCTTCCGGGCCAGAGCTGTCGAAAACCCGGTTGGTGATGTTTCCGAGCGAGCGTTGACGGTTCGATTTCGAACGCGAACGTGATTTAGATGATCTCATGTGTTTCGTCTATCCGAGCCCATTGGCTGTGAATTGCCCTACCCGGTTTCGCATCCCGCGCCATAGTGAGCGACCGATGTCTACGATTCCTGTTCGAGATAGGTAAGGCTATCGGGGCGCGCCCTAATGGTTCGCCCGTTGCTGTTTCTTTAAGTCATGATGTGGAGCATGTGACAAGCAGATTCTCTCCAAAACGACGGATATCGCGGGACTTTTTCGACAATCAGGCAAAAATGCCCCATTTTTGGGCCTTTGCCCTGGGAATCAAACAGCCGTGCTGCGCCCGGATTCGCCGGGCCAGACCGCCACAAGCACACGGTCACGGCCATCGAGGTCATGGCGGATCTGGGGTTCTGCAAACCCGGCAGCGTGAAGCAGGGCGCAAACGTCCCCGGCTTGCGTCGGCCCGATTTCGAACGCGAGCCGCCCGCCCGGCGACAGATAGGCCCCGGCCGATTGAACAATTGCGCGGTAGGCATCCAGCCCGTCGCCCCCCGGCGTCAGCGCAAGCCGTGGTTCCCACTCACGTACATCCGGTGACAGATCCGCCATCTCTGCCTCAGATATATAAGGCGGGTTTGCGACGATAAGATCAAACCTGCCCGAGATTTCGGTGAACCAGTCAGACACCACAAAACATGTGCGCGCGACTAACCCCAACGCCCCGGCATTTTCTTTCGCGATGGCTAAGGCATCGGGGGAAAGATCACTGCCGGTTCCGACCGCCTGCGGCATCGCCGCCAAACATGACAACAAGATACAACCGGTTCCCGTGCCCAGATCCAACAACCGCGCAAAGGGCTGTTCCAAAGCTGTCGTCACCAATATCTCGGTATCCGGACGCGGATCCAATGTATCTTGGGTCACCTTGAAGCTATGCCCATAAAAAGCCCGTGTGCCGGTAATCTGCGATACCGGTTGATGCGCTTCCCGGCGCGCCACTGCCGCAAAGAATACCTCAAGGCTTGCTGAACCGATCTGATCATTCAGATGCAAGGTCACGCGGTCCGGGGCCAGCCCAAGCGCATGGGCCAGCAGCCGACGCGCATCGCGCGCGGGATCGGCGACCTCTGCCCGCTTTAGCCGCAAGGCCGCGTCGCGCAGCGCCTCTGCCGCCGTCACGCGTCCATCTCGGAAAGCTTCGCCGCCTGATCCTCGGCCACTAGGGCCGCGACAACTTCGCCCAGATCACCTTGCATGATCTGTTCCAGCCGGTAGAGCGTCAGATTGATGCGGTGATCGGTCATCCGTCCTTGCGGGAAGTTATACGTACGGATGCGCTCAGAGCGGTCACCCGAGCCGACTTGCGCCTTGCGGTCGGCGGCGCGCGCGCCTTCGGCCCGCTCGCGCTCCATGTCGTAAAGGCGCGCGCGCAACACGGACATGGCATTGGCCCGGTTCTGGTGTTGTGACTTTTCTGACGACGTGACAACGATACCCGTCGGAATATGGGTGATGCGCACCGCGCTGTCGGTGGTGTTGACATGCTGTCCGCCCGCACCGGACGAGCGCATGGTATCGATGCGGATGTCACCGGCGGGGATGTCGATATCAACATCTTCCGCCTCGGGCAGGACAGCGACGGTGGCGGCGGATGTATGGATGCGCCCGCCGCTTTCAGTTTCGGGCACACGTTGGACGCGGTGGACGCCGCTTTCAAATTTCAGTTGGGCAAAGACCCCTTCGCCTTCGATGCGGGCCATGGCTTCTTTGACACCGCCAAGCTCCGTCTCGCTCAGCTCCAACAACTCGAACCGCCAGCCCTGCGCCTCGGCAAATTTTTGGTACATGCGCAAAAGATCGCCCGCGAACAACGCAGCCTCCTCTCCGCCCGTGCCCGGACGGATCTCGACAATGGCCGGGCGGCCGTCGGCGGCATCCTTGGGCAACAATGCGATGCGAAGGCGCGCTTCCATATCGGGAATGCGGGATTTGAGTTCAGGTATCTCATCTTCGGCAAGGGCGCGCATTTCGGGATCTGAAAGCATTGCCTGCGCATCAGAAAGATCCGCAAGCGCTTGCTTGTAGGCGGCAACTTCCGCGACGATCGGCTTCAGATCCGCATATTCGCGGCTGAGCGGCGCAATCTCTGCCGCCGCAGCCCCGCCCGACAGCTTCGCTTCGAGAAACTCAAAGCGGCGCGTGATCTGTTCAAGTTTGTCTAATGGCACCATGAAGGCGGTTTCGCCTTTGTCCGCGGATTGGTCAAGGGGCAGCAGCGGGCAAGCTTACACCCCCTGCGCCACATAAGCGTAAACGGCCAAGATGAAATCAGGGCTCAAGGTCGGCAAGCCATTGCTTGAGCCGCGCGGCGTTGGTGCCCAGATCGGATGAACCAAAGCGCAACCGGGCCGCGATCTGCAAATCGGTTGCGGCCCCATTCGGAATGGCTTCGGCGCTGGTGTAATCGGGAAAGCCCCAAACGCGCGACCGCGTGATCCATGTCATCCGTCCTTCTTGCGGCGATCCGGCCAGAAGCGTCGTATGCGGTGTGGCGCGGATGATTTGATCAAGACGGGTCAGAAGTGCTGCGGCGTCGGCGGTATCATATCGCTTTAATGCGAAGGCACCGCCGGGCATCTGTTGCACCCCGTCGGTTGGTTCCGGCGGGTAAAGCACCCATCCCCGCCACCCAGCGGTGACAGGCACGATCTGCGCGGGCTTTGCGTGCCAATAGTCCACATCCGTGGGCGCCAGCCGCACATAGGCCGTGCCTGCAAGCATGATGCATAGGACGAATATGAGGGCTTTTTTCACCTTTGCCGCCGTGGCCAGCCATAAAGGCAGATCAGCTCATGCGCGACATGGGCCCCTGCAATGGCGGTCGCACCCGTGGTGTCATAGGCAGGCGAAACCTCGACCACATCGCCGCCAACCATGTTGATACCCGCAAGGTCGCGCAAGATCGCGGCCACCTGCCACGTCGTCAAACCGCCCCAGACCGGTGTTCCCGTGCCAGGGGCAAAGGCCGGATCAAGGCAGTCGATATCGAAGGTCAGATAGGTGGGCCTGCCGCCCAAGATGGCACGGATCTTTGCCACAACGGCCGCTGCCCCCGTCTCATGCACCTCGCGCGCGTCAATCACATTCACGCCCATAAAATCATCATTATGGGTGCGGATGCCGACCTGCACGCTTGTGGCAGGATCGACGATCCCGGACTTGATCGCCTTATAAAACATCGTGCCATGGTCGATGCGGTCGAAATCATCATCAACCCAGGTGTCGGAATGGGCATCGAAATGCAGCAAGCTGATTGGCCCGAACTTTTCCGCATAGGCCTTGAGGATCGGATAGGTGATGTAGTGATCGCCGCCCAAGGTCACACTTCCGGCCCCTGCGGCCAAAATGGTGCGGATGTGGGCGGTCAATGCATCCGGAAAATCCGACACTTTGGCATAATCAAAGGCCAGATCGCCATAGTCGACGATGTCCATTTCCTCCAACGGCGAATAGCCCCAGCCGTAGGGCGGATCAAAGGGTTGCAGGGCCGAAGCTTCGCGCACAGCGCGCGGACCGAACCGCGTGCCCGTGCGGTGCGTGACCGCCTGATCAAACGGCACCCCGGTGATCGCCAGATCAACACCCGTCAGATCCTTTGAATACCGGCGGCGCAAGAACGACGTGGCACCGCCAAAGGCATTCTCGAACGCAAGACCCCGCCGTTCGCTGGCCGTAAACGCCAGATCCACTTGCTTTTTTGCATCTTCCAAGGCCATGGGAACAATCTCCTAAATGGAAACAGGACATCGTTCGGGGCCGGAGATGTCGGTGATCCGGATTTGATCAAACTGACGCAATCATCAGCGATTCGTCAATGCACGGGGTTGGGTGCCATCGGTGTCCACCGGTCTTGGATAGTGCACGTCCAGGCACGAAAGTGCGGCAAACACTTATAAATATCACCTTTATTTCAGTTATTTATGAGGCTTTCCTAATCCGGTCCACCCAACTTTTACAAAGGCTGCGCACGCTCCACCAGCCGCGCAAAGAAACTGGCACCATAAGGCGCAGATTCATCGTTGAAATCAAAGGCCGGATGGTGCCACGATGCGCCCGGCCCCTGACCCAGAAACAGATAGCACCCGGGCCGCTTTTCCAGAAGATATGAGAAATCCTCGGCCCCCATCTCACCAACATATTCGCTGTTTACCGCCCCATCGCCGGCAACCTCACGCGCGACACTGACAGCAAACTCGGTCCTTTCCGGCTCATTCACCGTTGCCGGATACCCAAGCTCATAATCAACATCAGCCCGCACCCCGTAGGCGGCGGCAACACCTTGAATGATCTCTTCAAACCGGACCTGTAACTGCTTGCGAACCTCATCGCTAAAGCTGCGGATCGTCGCCCCGAACCACGCGGTTTCGGGGATGATGTTGGAGGCAGATCCAGCGCGAAATTCTGTTACGGAAACAACCACTTCGTCCAATGGATTAATGTTACGACTGGCGATTGTCTGCAAGGCCTGCACCATCCCCACAGCCGCGATGATCGGATCAATGCAGTCATGCGGGAATGCCCCATGCCCGCCTTTTCCGGTCACCAGAACACGGGCGGTATCGACGGCTGCCATGATCGGGCCCGGCGTGGTTTCAAAATGCCCAAGCGGCAAGTTCGGGGCGCAATGAAGGGCAAAGACCTGTGAGATATCAAAGCGGTCAAGAATGCCTTCTTGCACCATAACCTCACCGCCGCCGCCTTCCTCCTCAGCCGGCTGGAAGATCAGCGCCACGCGGCCCCGGAAGCGGCGGGTTTCGGCCAGATATTTTGCAGCCCCCAGCAACATCGTTGTGTGGCCGTCATGCCCGCAGGCATGCATCTTGCCTGGTATCGCCGAGGCATAGTCAGCCCCGGTCAGTTCGGTGATCGCCAAGGCATCCATGTCTGCACGCAAACCGATTGTCGGCCCATCGCCCTGCCCTTCGATGATCGCAACCAACCCGCTTGTGGCAATACCTTCATGGATCTCATCCACCCCGAATTCGCGCAGGCGTTCCGCCACAAAGGCGGCGGTCTGATGGCAATCAAACTCCAATTCAGGATGCTGGTGCAGATGGCGCCGCCACTCGGTCATTTCAGGCACAAAATCGGCGATGCGGTTCAGGACGGGCATTGGACTCTCGACGTTTGTTGCGAATACTAAGCAAAGGAATGCAAATATCGGAAACATGCAATGACCATTGACCGCGCCGCGTCTGACCGCCTTGTTCACGATCCGAACGGAGGCTTGCCGCGGCTGTTGGAAATCATGGCGCGTCTGCGCGATACCAGCTCGGGCTGCCCATGGGACGTTGAGCAAAATTTCGCGACCATCGCCCCTTATACGGTCGAAGAGGCCTATGAGGTTGCCGATGCAATTGAGCGGGGCGCATGGGCGGAACTTGAGGGAGAGCTGGGCGATCTGCTTTTTCAGACCGTCTATCACGCGCAAATGGCGTCTGAGGCCGGGCTTTTCAATTTTGAAAGTGTGGCCAAAGGCATTGCGGACAAAATGGTTGCCCGCCATCCGCATGTGTTTGGCAGCGAAAGTCGAGACAAAACGGCCGAAGATCAGACGCGTGACTGGGAACGGTTAAAGGCGGCGGAACGTGCTCAAAAGGCCGAAGGCGGCACCTTGGACGGCGTCGCCGCCGGCCTTCCGGCGCTGACCCGTGCGATCAAATTGCAAAACCGTGCGGCGCGGGTTGGCTTTGATTGGCCGACAACCGATGAGGTGATTGACAAGATCACCGAAGAGGCGCGCGAGCTGAACGAAGCGCGGGCCGAGATGTCGGAGGTCGAAGTTTTTGAAGAGTTCGGTGATCTGCTTTTTGTCGTGGCCAATCTGGCCCGGCATCTTAAGGTCGACCCCGAAAGCGCGCTTCGGGCAGCGAATGCCAAGTTCACGCGGCGGTTTCAATCCATTGAGGCGGCTTTGGCCCTACTTGGCAAGCGTCCCGAGCACTCCGATCTGGCAGAGATGGATGCGTTGTGGGATGCCGCAAAAAGAGATGAAAAGCGGCTGAAGGCTGAGCAGATCAGCACGCACCCGCGAAAACCTCAGCAATAGCGCCAATTTTGCAGGTTTTGGTGATCTGCGCATGGCCCGGCTCCATGCCTGCAAAGGCAAGGATCAGGAACATTGCGGCGGTGAATACAGTTTCGTTCATTACGGGCACCTATCAGGTTTGTTCACCTCCCGTTCTACCCATTAACCATTAATGGGAGGTTACGGCCGCGCACGCATGCCGAACCTGCGCAATCAACCTAAGCCACCAGCGCCTCGGCCTTTTTCAGGTCAACGCTGACCAGCTGGCTGACGCCTTGTTCCGCCATGGTGACCCCGAACAACCGGTCCATGCGCGACATGGTCACAGAGTGGTGGGTGATGATCAAAAACCGCGTATCGGTGCGTCGCGTCATTTCATCCAGCAGGTCGCAAAACCGTGTCACGTTCGCATCATCCAAAGGCGCGTCCACCTCATCAAGCACGCAGATCGGGGCCGGATTGGCCAGGAAGACCGCAAAGATCAGCGCCAGCGCCGTCAGCGTCTGTTCCCCCCCTGAAAGCAGCGACAGTGTGGCCAGCTTCTTGCCCGGCGGTTGGCACATGATCTCAAGGCCAGCCTCCAGCGGATCGTCACTTTCGACCAGCACCAGATTGGCTTCGCCACCGCCGAAGAGGTGGGTAAAGAGCAGACGGAAATTGGCGTTGACCTGTTCAAAGGCGGTCAGCAACCGTTCGCGCCCTTCACGGTTCAGCCCTGAAATGCCCGCGCGCAGTTTCTTGATTGCCTCTTCAAGATCGGATTTTTCCAGGACCAATGTGTCATGTTCAACCTGAACCTCTTTGGCGTCTTCCTCGGCGCGCAGGTTGACCGCCCCCAAGGCATCCCGCTGGCGGCGCAGCCTGTGCACGTCATTGTCCAATGCTTCGGCGGAAGGCATCGTGTCGGGGTCGGCGTTCAGGCTTTGCAGCAGTTCCGAAGGCGCGCATTCTGTGTCTTCGTGAATGCGTGCGGCGGCATGGGCGACCGTGTCACGCGCAGCTTCGGTGCGCGCCTCGGCCCGGGCGCGGGCTTCGCGGGCCTCAGACGCGGCGCGCTCGGCGTCGCGTTCCGCATCCGTGGCCTGACGCAAGGCGGTTTCCGCCTCGGCCAGCTTATCGGCACTGGCGCGGCGGCGGGTCTCGGCGGTCTCAATGGCCTCGGTCAGTTCTGCACGTTTGGCCGCAATCTCGGCAGGCGCTGCGGATGCGTCCTTCAGTTCCGCCTCTGATTCCAACTTGCGTTCAGAAAGCTCGGTGATCCGCTTTTCTGCCGTCTCCAGCCGGTGCTTCCAGCCCGAGATTTCTTTGGTGATTTCCTGACGACGTTTGGTGCGCGCCTCGCCTTCGCGGCGAATCTCATCATGGCCTGAGCGTTTGGCAAGCATGGTCATGCGCGCAGCCTCAACCGTCAGCTTGACGTCTTCAACCTCGGCGCGCGCGGCATCAAGGTCCGGCAAAGCCTTGACCGCGGCCTCGGCTTCTTTCAGCCGGGCGCGGGCCCCCATCGCTTCTTCTTCGTGGCGCGCCACGGCAAGACGTGCGCTTTCAAGCTTGCCACCCGCTATGGATCGGTCGGCCTCGGCTTTGGAATGGGCGCGCGACACCTCTGCCATGCGCCGGTCAGCTTCGCGCCGCGCCTCGCGGGCGGCGCGGTCAGCTTCGGTTGTCTCAGCCAACCGCAAGGTCAGATGTTCATGCGCCTGCCGCGTGCCGGTTGCGCGTGAAGTGGCCTCTTCCAGGTCCCGCTTCAGATCCGTCAGCCGGTTGAGCTGCTGCAACCGAAGCGCTGCGGCAGTTGGTGCATCTTCTGCCCCGGCGCGAAACCCGTCCCAACGCCACAGGTCGCCCTCGACGCTGACCAGCCGCTGCCCCGGTTTCAAAAGCGGTTGCAGCCGGGCGCCGTCGGCCTTGGAGATAAGCCCGATCTGACCAATGCGGCGGGCCAGTACTTCGGGCACAGAGACATGATTTGACAAGGCTGACACCCCATCAGGCAGCGCCTGCGCCTGACTGTACCCCGGAAGAACCGCCCAGCCTGACGCATCAGCGGCCCCAATTTCAGGCGCGCGCAGATCATCGGCCAGCGCGGCGCCCAGCGCCTTTTCATAGCCCTTCGTCACTTCGACCCGGTCAAGAAGCTGCTTGCCGGTGGCGGCCTCGCGCTCCACCAGCTTCAAAAGTGCGCCGGCTTCGGCCTTCAGCGCGCCCGATTCGCCCTCGGCTTCCGAACGCGCCGCACGCGCCTCAGACTCGCGGGCCTGCGCGTCGGTGCGCGCCTCATCGGCAGCGATAAGGGCGGACTCCGCTGCCTCGGCGGCCGTGTTTGCATCGTCTTGCGCCGCTTCCGCCCCCGCCAGATCGGCACTGGATTTCGCAAGCGCCGTTTCCGCCTCGGCTGCCGCCGATTTGGCGCGGCCCGCTTCGGCCTCGCTTTTCTCAAGTGTTGAGCGATTGTCCGACAAAAGCCGGTGCGCGGATTGATGGCGCGCCGACAGTCGCGCGATATCTTCATTCAGCTCGGACATCGCGGTTTCGCGGTCCGAAAGAACCCGGGCCGCGTCTTGTGCCATGGCCAAAGCCTCGGACAGGCGCGGCTCATGCCCCTCGGTCGCCTTGGCCAGTTGGTCTTGTTCCCAGTCCAGCCGCGCGATGGTTTCACCGGCGTCGCGGTTCAACCCGGCTTCGCGCTCCATATCCCGTGACAGCTGATCAATCCGGCCATTCAGGGTGTCGATCATTTGAAGCGCACGGGCCTCTTGATCGTTCAATGTGTCGCGCTGAACCTGAAGGCGCTGCAAGACGGCCGCCGCGATGGCCTCTTCCTCGCGCAGGGACGGCAAAGCATTGTCGCGCTCAACACGTGCCTTGCCGGCAGTGCGGGCGGCGATCTCGGCCTGTGCCGCCAGTTTCGTGCGCTCTGTCAGATCTGCTTCCGACGCGGCACGTGCCTGATCCGCTTCGCGCCAGCGGCGATAAAGCAGCATGCCCTCGGCGCGGCGCAGTTCTTCGCCAATCTCGCGGTAGCGCGCCGCCTGACGTGCCTGGCGCGCCAGCGTGGACAGTTGCGCCGCCATCTGTTCAATCACATCATCGATACGCAGCAGATTTTGTTCTGTGCCGTTCAGCTTCAGCTCCGCCTCATGGCGGCGCTGATAGAGGCCCGAGATCCCGGCAGCCTCTTCCAAAATGCGGCGCCGGTTCTTCGGTTTGGCGTTGATGAGCTCGGCAATCTGGCCTTGGCGCACCAAAGCGGGTGAGTGCGACCCGGTCGAGGCGTCGGCAAACAGCATCTGCACGTCACGCGCGCGCACATCTTTCGTGTTGGCCTTGTAGGCAGATCCGGCATCGCGGGTGATGCGCCGTGTAATCTCAAGCTGGTCAAGATCATTGAACCCCGACGGCGCCAACCGTTCGGTATTGTCGATGGTGATCGCCACCTCGGCGAAATTCCGTGCTGGCCGCGAAGAGGCACCCGCGAAGATCACATCTTCCATCCCGTCGCCGCGCATCGCGGTCGGGCGGTTTTCACCCATGACCCAACGCAGCGCCTCCAAGAGGTTCGACTTGCCGCATCCATTGGGACCGACGACCCCCGTCAACCCATCATGGATCATCAGATCCGTGGGGTCCACGAAGCTTTTGAAGCCGTTGAGACGAAGACGGGTAAAGCGCAAAAGCAATAGCCTTGGTTGATTCCTGCGGGTCATTCATCCTTGGCCCCAGAGCGCCATGTGTCAATGAATAACCCCCGCATATGGGCGATGATGGGCGGTTATCCACAAGATATTGGAGATGTCCGGGGCAAGCGGGCCTGCAAACCATGCGCCCGGCCCAGTATTATGCCCCTTGCGCGGCTCCGCGTCACGCAACGCGGCCTTGACCCGCCCAGATCGCGCGGGTCAAATCCCAGCAACGGGTACAAAGGAGAGTGACGATGCAGGATGGGGCCGGACATTGCCTGTGTGGAGCGATCCAGTTCTCGTTCGAAGGCAAGCCGAACTGGCAGGCCCATTGCCATTGTGACAGCTGCAGGCGCAATTGCGCGGCCCCCTTCACGAGCTTTTTTGGCATCGATCACGGCAAATGGCGCTGGACCGGTGCGACACCGGCAACCTATGCTTCTACCCCCGGAGTCACACGTCATTTCTGTGCGGCATGCGGAACGCAGATGGCCTACCAATCCGACAGCTTTTCCCATGAAATGCATTTCTATGCCGCAACCCTGACAGATCCCTGGTCTTACACACCCCAAGAGCATGTTCATTGGGACGAACGCCTGCCATGGGTGCATCTGAATGACGGCCTGCCCGTGCGCCGGTCGCCGCACCGTTTGACCGGGGATGAAGACATGGCCCCGGTTCTGAACCTTCTTCATTCCGCCTTTGCCTATATGGACGGCGTGATTGATCCTCCCTCCTCGCTTCACAGGCTGGATGTAGGCGCAATCGCCAATCATGCCCGATCCAATGAGGTCTGGGTGCTGGAAGAACAGCAAAGCCCGATCGCCTGCGTATTCCTCACACTGCGCCCCCACACGCTGTATGTCGGAAAATTGGCGGTGGCAGAGCCCTATCAAGGCCAAGGGCTGGCGCGGCAACTGATGGATCTGGCCGTAAAACGCGCACGCGCACGCGGCCTTGCCCGACTGGAACTGGAAAGCCGGGTCGAACTCTTGGCCAACCATGCCTTCTTTGCGGCCCTCGGGTTTGAAAAAACCGCCGAAACCGCCCATGACGGATTTGCCCACCCCACATCTTTCACATTCTCCCGAACAGTCTGAACACCCCCTGTGCATTTGAACCGTTTGAATATCAGCGTGCGTCATTATATCGGGCGTTCAAACAGCATTCGGAGGTAGTATGACCCTACTTGGCCTGTCCGGCGCCTTGCGCGCCGCCTCGACCAATCGCAAGCTTTTGCGCGAAGCCGCCCGGCTTTACGGCGCGGACACCTATGTCGAGGCCGACCTAAACCTGCCTCTATATGACGGCGATCTTGAAACGGCGCATGGCATACCGGGCGCGGTGGCGACGCTGGCCGCGCAGATCGGCACGGCGGACGCGGTTGTGATCTCTACCCCGGAATACAACAGCGCGTTGTCAGGCGTGCTCAAAAACGCGCTCGACTGGGTCAGCCGGACGGATGGGAACCCCTGGGAAGACAAGCCGGTTGCGATCCTTTCCGCGGCCGCAGGACGGGCGGGTGGCGCACGGGCACAGTCATCCCTTCGCTTGGCAATGATACCGTTTCGCCCGACACTGCTCAGCGGCCCCGAAGTGATGATTGCAAGCTCAGGCAATGCATTCGGTGACGACGGTCAGCTGGTGGACGAAAGATCCGTCGCGTCCCTTACGACCCTAATGAAAGCGCTGAGGGCCGAAGCAACAAGAAGCCGCTAAAAGCTATCCTCAATCCGAAAGCCTTCCGGGATCGTGTCTTGCCCGTTCAGCATCAGATCCGCCATGACGCGCGCCACCATCGGCGCCATACCAAAGCCGATCTTGAACCCACCGTTGGCCACGAAATGACCGGGCCGCCCCGGCCATTGCCCCAACATCGGCGCGCGGCTTTTTGACCGCGGGCGCGCCCCGGCCCAACGCTCAACCACCAAAGCCGGGCGCAATGCCGGGCAGAGCCGTCTGGCCTGCGCGATCAGATCTTCAAGTTGCCCGTCAACAGTGTCGGCACCCGTGTAATCCCGCTCGGATGTGGAGCCAACCGCCACAGTACCATCGGCATGCGGAATGATATGCACGCCTTCGGCAAAAATCTGCGGGCGCGATTGCGCGTCACAGGCAAAGAGCGCTGATTGCCCCTTCACGCCGCCGCCCAATGCGCGACCCAGATCGGCAGACAGATCCTGCAATCCCTGAACCCCGGTCGCCCAAAGCACCGGCCCCGCCTTTTGGTCGGCGGTAGCCGCATCCGCGATGGATATGGAATGTCCTTCACGGACCACACCGCCACGGGAACGGATCGCGGCAACAAGGGCATGCGACGCCTGTCGGGGATGTAATCGCGCTGAAAGCGTATCTTCTATCACATATCCAGACGAGCTATCCGGCACCCAACCATCGCTGGGCTGTGGCACGACATTCCACACCGCGTGCCCCTTCCAAAGGTCTTTGGCCGTTTGCGATCTTTGCCTGGCCAAGGTCACAGCGCCCGCATCTGCCAAGACCTGCACCCGACCTGAACGTGCATAACCGGGATCATGCCCCGAGGCTTCGGCAACACCTGCCCAAAACCCTTCGGCCAGCAACAGGCTTTCAAGTTGAAACGCCTTCTTCGCATTCCAGTTTTCGGGCACATGCGGGGCCAATGCGCCCACTATGCCACCGGATGATCCCGCGCCAATCGAACTCCGTTCTACCACCAATACCCGCGCGCCGCGGCGGGCACACTCCCACGCAACTGACAACCCGAAGATGCCACCCCCGACCACTGTCACATCTGCGATTGCCATCTGCCCGGCCCTTCGACTAACTGCCTTGAGAAAGGGGTATGGCAGATGCGTCCAAAGGACCAGAGCGAGCAGGTGATTTGGCAAGATGGCGGCCTGCCCGTCTCAACCCTGTTCGACGACCCCTATTTCTCGCTTGCGGACGGGCTGGCGGAAAGCCGGCATGTGTTTTTGGCCGGGAATAATCTGCCAGGGCGCTTTCGCGATGGGTTTCATATCGCCGAGCTGGGGTTTGGCACCGGGCTTAACCTGATGGCGACGGTGATCGCATGGGAAAGCGCCGGCCTGCCCGGACGTCTTCGCTATTCAAGTTTTGAAGCCTATCCGATGCCCGCGCCTGACATGGCACGTGCGCTGGATGGGTTTCGTGAAATCGCTGACGTGGCACAACGGCTTATCACCCCGTGGAGCAAGGGTGCGCGACAGTTCGCGCTTGGCCGCGTTGATGTCGAGATCGTCGAAGGCGATGCCCGCGCCACTTTGCCTGCGTGGAATGGCCGCGCGGATGCGTGGTATCTGGACGGGTTTTCCCCCGCAAAGAACCCTGAGCTGTGGTCACCGGATCTTCTGGCTGAAGTCGCGCGGCACACTTTGAACGGCGGCAGTTTTGCAACCTACACAGCCGCGGGTTTTGTAAGACGAGGCTTGCAGGCAGCAGGCTTTCAGGTAGAGCGGGATTCGGGATTTGGCCACAAACGCCACATGTCCCGGGGCACATTTGGCGAGGCGTGATGACAGAACAAAATTTCCGCCTCGGGGCCATGTTGATGTCGGCAACGGCGCTTCTGTTTGCGCTGCAAGACGGGATTTCCCGCCATCTGGCCAGTGAATACAACGTCTTTATGGTGGTGATGGTTCGCTACTGGTTTTTCGCCGCCTTCGTCATCGCCGTCGCGGCACGCAAACCCGGCGGTGTCCGCGCGGCCATACGCACCCATCACCCCGCCCTTCAGATCTTTCGCGGGGTCCTGCTCGGGGCCGAAATCTGGGTGATGATCACGGCCTTTGTGGTGCTGGGGCTGGTGGAGACCCACGCGATCTTTACCTGCTACCCGCTGCTGATCGCAGCCCTTTCAGGGCCGGTTCTGGGCGAGCATGTCGGCTGGCGGCGATGGGCCGCCATCGGGGTTGGCTTTGTAGGGATTTTGATCATCCTGGAACCCGGCTACCGGGTTTTTTCGCCCGCGGCCCTTATCCCGCTGGCCGCCGCCTTGATGTTTGCGCTTTATGGGCTTTTGACGCGCTATGTCTCGCGCCGAGACAAGGCCGCCGTCAGCTTTTTCTGGACGGGGATATCCGGTGCTGTTGTGATGACCGCGGTCGGGGTCTTTCACTGGCAACCGATGATCGGGGGCGACTGGATCTGGATGGCGGTGCTGTGCTGCACTGCCGCCACCGCCCATTGGCTGATGATCCGCGCCTTCGAGGTTGCCGAAGCCAGCGCCATTCAGCCCTTCGCCTATCTGCAACTGGTCTTCGCCTCCGCCCTCGGCGTTACGGTCTTTGGAGAGGCGGTAGAGATGAACGTCGCCATCGGCGCTGGTATCGTCGTTGCGGCGGGGCTTTTCACACTTTGGCGCGGACGAAAAGCCGGGTCACCTTCGCCATAGAGATGTCACGATACCCTTGGCCCGTGCTGCCTATGCAGCCAAACTTCCGCCGCTTTCAGGTTCTAGACATCTGAATATGAGACGTCTTCTACTCGTTCTGCTGGCTACTGGCATTGTCATTTGGCAGTTTCTTGAATGGAACACTGCGCGACAACAACTCGCAATTGCCGAGCAGCGCGTACAAACTGTGATTGCTGACGAAAAGAACAACTTGTCCTTTTCAGATTTGACCAAGCTTCGTGTTCTGCCCGGCAACATCGAAGACGTCGAACGGTTGGAGTACCTCGTCCTGCGCGGCACCAACGTCAGCGACATCACCCGCATCAAGAACCTTCACAACCTGAAGCAGCTCGACCTTAACTTTACACGGGTGACGGATCTCACTCCTCTCACCGGACTGTCGAAACTGCGGCTGCTTCATCTGCATGGCTCTTGGGTAAAAGATCTTTCCCCATTGGCTACACTCCCGTCGCTCGAGAGACTTGATATTGGCAAGACCCAGATCAACTCACTTGAACCGGCCACCCGGATCGTCAGTTTGAACTGGCTAAGTCTGCACGCAGGCTATGCGCTTGACGGTTCGAAGGAGTATTACGACATTTTGGCTGCGCGACAATTCGACTTATCCGGAGGGAGCGCCTTTCGCGAAGACTATCGCCCCGGCTTGCTTTATCAGACGATGGCGCGTGGTTGGCGGCTTCGCGAAATGTTAGAGCTATAGAACGGCAGCACGTGCCCGACCAAAAACCATTTCGCATCTTACTCAACCAGTTTGCCCCATTGTGTCGGTTCGCCATGATGACGCAGCAAACCCACACAGCCTCGGCTTGTTAGGTGGTAAATACCAAGTTTCAGCCATGACAATTGTGATTGCGGCGGGGCTCTTCACGCTCGGGCGCGGCCGCAAAGCCGCGTCACTCTCCGCTTAGATGTGGCGCGATACTGGGTAGGCCTGCTTTGCGGGACAATATGTGTATTCGCGGCGAAGGCCCGAAGGGCGGCTTCTGCCCTTGCCGCGCAGCCTATGGGTTGCGAAACTGATGGCCGATCCGTCGATAGGAATGGAAGATGGCACGCCGGTCGCAAGCCTGGTTGGTGTGGTTCTCCGTTGATGCGGGCGTGGGTTGGGAACGATCCCGCGCCCGCCTCGGTTCACACAATCAGCTGGTTTGGGCATGGTTCCCGAAATAGAGGAATTCGCGGTCCATACCGGCGACATCTCCGGCTTCAAGTGACAGGCTGGCGCTGTCCAGCATCTTGAAGCTTTTTTGCGACTTGACCCAATCATCCGCGCTTTGAAGCGTGGTCAGCGTATAGCTGGTTGTTTCATTCAGATAATGGGTCGGAATGATGACCTTGGGCTTCAGCCTCTCGACGATATCATTGCCTTGCTGGTAATCCAGAATGTGCTGCGAACCGTCGACGGGCAGGGTCAGTACATCGACCTGTCCGATCGCGTCCCAGAATTCCTGTGGCGGATTGTGCCGGTTGTCGCCCCAGATCAGGGTTCGGATGCCACCGGTCTCAACCAGATAAACCACCATATCCATGTGACTGACGTTATCCGGCGGGCAGGCCTTTACGCCAAATTCATTCAGCGCGTTTGTCCAGTTGTACCAGCCCGGCGCACGGCAGACATGCTTGTCGGCAAACCCGGTGATCTTGATATCGGCGAATTCGAAATTCCCTACCATGCGGTCCAGTACCATGGTCGAAACCGGGCGATGAATGGCGTCATGATCGAAATGAGTATGCGTCGACAGGCAGATATCAACCGGCGTTTCCGGGAATTCGTTCTTGAACCAAAGGCCCCAGGCACCGGAAGGATCATCGCGCCATGGGTCGAACAAAAGCGTCGCGCCACCCGGCGATGTGAGCTTGATCGCGCAATGGCCGTAAAAGTCGATGCCCAGCGCACCCGAAACGGATGATCCCGTGGTTTTCTGCAACTCGATCACACCGTTGTTGTTGCCGGGCTGCGTCCAGTCGGTTGACTGGGCCTGTGCCGGTGTGCCGTTCAGCAGGCTGGCGGCCCCGCCAACACCCGCAGCCCCCGCAGCCATAAAGAACGAGCGGCGAGAGATGCCGCTGGCCAGATCATCCGCTTTGCCATCAATAAACGTCGGTTCTAATCTGAGATCATCTCTGTCCATGATTGTCATCCTTGTTGTTCAAAGGCCTGGAATTGGCTCCAGATGACAGAATAGTAGCAATGGACGCGCGATAGCTTTGTATTAGAATAATATTGGTAAAACATGGGGGATTTCCCCATGTTCTAGTGAAGCGACAACAGCAAACTGCGCAAATTCTTTCCGCTGTGCCTGAGATCCAGCTTGGATCGAATGTTGTTGCGGTGAAATTCGACCGTGCTGCGGCCACGCGACAGGGTGCGTGCAATTTCCTTTGTGGACTGCCCGTGCATGATCATTTGCGCAATCTCACGCTCGACCGGGGTCAGCTTTTCCATCACGGTCATCAAATTCCGGCTTACATTTGCATTGATCGATTTCAGCTGATCTTCGACCATGCCCAGATATGCACATCCCGTCGGGTCGTCTTCCAGCCGTATCCGCAGTTTGGCCAGATGCGGCATGACCAGCCCTTTGATCTGGCGTAAAAGCGTAAGGTCATAATCCTCGCGCGCCTTTTCGACACTGCTCAGCAACACCCGAAGTGCTGTATTGGCCTCTTCCAGATCTGCCGTGCGATCCGCGACGCGATGCTCAAGCACATTCAAAGTGGCCTGCAACTCGGCTTCCAGCTCGGTCCGGCGATTAATTTCCGTAAACAATTCAAGATCGGCCTCGATCACGCTGGCAAATTCCTGCAACCCTTCACGGAACAACGCCGCGCGCCGGTTGCGGCGTGAATCAAGCACGCAGATGGTTCCGAAGATTGCGCCGTCGGGCCATTTCAGAGGGTAGCCGATATAGAAGGTCATACCATGTTCCAGATCGTCATTGTCTGACCAATCCGGATCATGGGTTGCGTCTTCGACGAACAGCTCGCCGTCATTTTGCAGAACGCCATAGCAATAAAGTTTTTCGTTCAGCGTGAACCGACAACCAACCTGATAGGGGTTGTTGTGACTTTGGCTGGTCACGAAAACCGTATGGTGAACCGCATCAGTGCGCATGATCAGGCTGGCCGGCACTTCGGCGATACGCGCGATCAGGTCAACGATACGTTGCCATTTCTCTACGGTCTTTTTCGGGATCGTCGGTTTCAATGGCGTCCTTGTGGCCGATAACGTTAAGTCTCAGCAACACTATGGTCGAACGACTTCTGCCAGCAAGCCTTCTTCTGACCCA
>JBARVN010000188.1:0-7071 GCA_049646285.1 Albidovulum sp.
GGCCATGTGCTGCCCGCAGGCGATCTGGGCGAGATTGCCGTCAGGCGCGGCCATCCGGTGATGTTTCTGGAGTATCTGGGCAAGGCTGAAGCCACGGCTGCAAAATTCACGGGTGATTGGCTGCGCACGGGCGATCTGGGTCGCTGTGATGTTGACGGGTATTTTACCTATGTCGCCCGGGATGACGATATCATTTCGTCAGCGGGATACCGGATCGGCCCGTCCGAAATCGAAAACTGCCTTAGCGGCCACCCTGACGTGGTGATGGCTGCCTGTATTGGCGTGCCGGACGCCGTGAGGGGCGAGGTGGTAAAGGCCTTTGTCGTCTTGCGCGAGGGTGCAGCTTGGGCTGGTCTGGAAGACGCCCTGATCACACGTGTCAAAGACCGGATCAGCCCACATGTGGCCCCGCGTTCGGTCGAGAGACGTGAAGCCCTGCCAATGACCGCCACGGGCAAGATCTTGCGACGAGAGTTGCGGGGCTAGGGCTGAGTGGGGATGACAATACTTGTGCGAACACAGTTGGTTACAGATACCGCGCGGCTTCTTTCTGGGCGAAGGATTTAAGCCGGGGCCCGTGGCTGGCAAGGAATGCGCGGGCGCGGTCAGGATCGTGTTTCGAAAGATCCCGGATCCACCATGCAATGGCTTTCTGAATGAACCAGTTGCGGTCCTCGACGGCGGTTGCGGCCCAGGTCAGAACCCGGTCGCGAATGGCAAGATCCTGGGCACTTGGGTGGTTTTGTTTGGTCCAGGGCAGGGTGATGACCAAAGCCGCGCGACGGGTCCACATATTGTCCGAGCGTGTCCAGTCTTCGACCGCATCCAGACGCGACGGATCCGCAATCAGACGCCGTTGACCCGCATCACAGGCGTGATCGGCGATGGCCCAGCTGTCAAAGTCTGGTGCCCATGTGCTGATCAACTGCCAAACCGGTGCATCTTCCTTGATCCGGGCCTGCGTCAGCAGTTTTGCGGCAGCAATGCGGGCTTCAAAGATATCGGTCTGCCAAAGTTCATCAGCCAGCGCCACACGCGCGGCCACATCAAGCGATTGCCGCCAGCTCTGGGTCAGCGTGTTTGTGACCGGGTTGGCAACGCCAAGAACTTCGCGTTTTTGCTTGTGATAGGCGGTCATCTGAACGGCACGCTCAGCGTCGGCCTCATCGCGCAGGGCTGCGAGCGCCTCATCCAGCGTCATTCGACCGTCACCGATTTTGCCAGATTGCGCGGCTGATCCACGTCCGTGCCTTTGGCCACAGCGGCGTGATAAGCCAGCAGCTGAGCGGGCAGGGCGTAGAGGATCGGGGCAAGCAGAACCGGTATGTCGGGCAGGATCAATGTCTTCCACGTGCCGACAGCGGCCTCTTCGGCGCCCCGCGCATCGGTGATCAAAATCACCTTGCCGTGGCGCGCCATGACTTCTTGCATGTTTGAGACTGTCTTGTCGAAGAGCGCATCACGCGGTGCCAGAACCACAACCGGCACGGTTTTGTCGATCAACGCGATGGGGCCGTGCTTTAGCTCACCTGATGCGTAGCCTTCGGCGTGTATATAGCTGATTTCTTTAAGTTTAAGCGCGCCTTCCAGGGCAAGCGGAAACATCGGCCCACGCCCGAGAAAAAGTACATCCTGCGCCTCGGCAACGGCGGCGGCTATGGTCGCAATCAAGGGTTCGCTTGACAGCGTCTGGTTCATCATTCCTGGCAGCAGGGCAAGCGCATCAAGATGGGTCTTGACCTCATCTTCGCTGAGCCGCCCGCGATCATGTGCGGCTTTGAGGGCAAGTAGAAGAAGCACGTTGAGCTGACAGGTAAAGGCCTTGGTCGATGCCACGCCCACCTCTACGCCTGCAAGGATCGGCAGGGCCACATCGCTTTCGCGCGCGATGGATGATGAGGGCACATTCACGATCGAGACGATTTTGGCGACTTTTTCTTTCGCGTAGCGCAGCGCGGCCAGCGTGTCTGCGGTTTCACCGGATTGGGAAACGAAGATCGCAAATGAATTTTGCGGCAAAGGCGGTTCCCGGTAGCGGAACTCAGAAGCGATATCGACTTCGCAGTTCAATCCCGCAATGCTTTCGAACCAGTATTTCGCCGTCAGGCATGCGTAAGACGCGGTGCCGCACGCAACCAAGGTCAGCCGGTCGAGGTTTGTGAAGTCCAGACCGTCAGGCAGGTTGATCACGCCCCCACGGCAATAGTGGCGTATCGCGTCGGCAAGCACGATGGGTTGCTCGGCGATTTCTTTCGCCATGAAGTGTTTGTAACCCGCCTTTTCAATCCGGGTTGCATCGAGCTGAATCTGCGTCACGTCGCGGTTGGCGCGGCGTCCGGCGGCGTCAAAAATCTCGGCCCCGCTGCGGGTGACAAAGGCGTAGTCGCCTTCTTCAAGATAGGTGACGCGGTTGGTCATGGGGGCAAGAGCAATGGCGTCAGAGCCCACGAACATTTCACCATCGCCGTGACCGATAGCAAGAGGCGAACCCTTGCGGGCGGCGATCATCAGATCGTCTTCTCCATCAAACAGAAAAAGAAGTGCAAATGCGCCCTCAAGCCGGTTAAGCGTGGCCGTGGCGGCCGCGCGCGCATCCATGCCCTGATCCATGTGATGCCGGGTCAGCAACGCCACGGTTTCGGTGTCTGTGTCGGTTTCGCACGCAAGACCCGCCGCTGTCAGCTCGGCCCGCAGCTCGCGGAAATTTTCAATGATGCCATTGTGGACAACCGACACCGGTCCTGAGCGGTGCGGATGGGCGTTGACAATTGTCGCGGCCCCATGCGTTGCCCAGCGTGTGTGGCCGATGCCCGCCTTGCCTGCCAAAGGTTCATGCACCAGCAGATCCGAAAGGTTGACCAGCTTTCCAACGGCCCGCCGCCGATCAAGACGCCCGCCATTCACCGTCGCAATTCCGGCGGAATCATAGCCGCGATATTCCAGTCGTTTCAGGGATTCAACAAGGATCGGCGCCACTTCGTGGTTCCCAAGGACCCCAACAATACCACACATTATTTCGTCTCTTTCTGGCGCTTTGCCTTCTCAGACTTTAAAATATCGAACAATTTCTTGGCCAATCCCGGTTTGACAACCTGCTTCGCGCGCCCAATTGCCAGCGCGTTGTCCGGTACATCCTCGGTGATGACCGAGCCTGTCGCCGTGAACGCCCCGGCCCCGACCTTGACCGGCGCCACCAGCATCGTGTCAGACCCGATGAAGGCATTGGCTCCGATTTCGGTCCGGTGCTTCATCACGCCGTCATAGTTGCAGGTGACGGTGCCCGCGCCGATATTGGCGTGTTCGCCGATATGCGCGTCGCCAATATAGGTCAGATGCCCGACCTTGGCGCCTTCATCCAGCACCGCATTCTTAATCTCGACAAAGTTGCCGACCCGGACATCTTCGGCCAATTCCGCCCCCGGACGCAGCCGGGCAAAGGGGCCGACACGCGCGCCGCGTGAAATGTGGCAGCCTTCCAGATGGCAGAAGGGCAGAATCTCCGCTTCGGATTCAATGGTCACGCCGGGTCCGAAAACAACATTCGCACCGATCTGCGTATCGCGGCCGATGGCGGTGTCGTAGGCGAAAATGACCGTATCGGGTGCGCTGAGCGTGACACCGTTCTCGAAGGCTTCTGCCCGCGCGCGGGTTTGGAAGATCGCCTCAGCCTCGGCAAGGCTCGTGCGGGTATCGATGCCCAGCGTTTCCGCCTCGGGGCAGGTTTCCGCGCTTAATGTTAGGCCGCGGCCCTGTGCCAGACCAACGATATCGGTCAGGTAGTATTCACCGGCGGCGTTGGTGTTCTTCAATGCGCCGACAAGTTCGCCCAGCAAGGCCGCATCACAGGCAATGACGCCGCTGTTGATCAGCGTAATTTCACGTTCAGCCGGGGTCGCGTCTTTGTATTCGACGATCCGCAGCAGCGCACCGCCTTCGACCACAAGCCGTCCGTAGCGCTCGGGGCGGCTATCGGTATGAAAGCCCAGAACTGTGACGTCCGCGGGCGCATCCACAAGCTTTTCCAGCGTTTCCGTTTTGATAAAGGGCGTGTCGCCGAATAAGATGATCACCCGGCCATCAAACCCCGCAAGCAAGGGCATGGCTTGCGCCACCGCATGTCCGGTGCCGAGTTGTTCGGCCTGCTCAACGATCTCGGCTGCTCCGTCAAACGCCAGTGCGGCTTTGCGCACGTCGTCCCCGCCGTGGCCTATCACGACCACTGTGCGTTCAGGCGCAACTGCCTCGGCTGCGCGCATTGCATGGTGCAACAGCGGCGCGCCGGCCAGTTTGTGCAAGACCTTGGGCAGGTCGGAATTCATCCGCGTGCCTTTGCCTGCGGCAAGAATGATAAAGGCTGTTGCCATGAATGGTGCTTTCCTTCGGGTCCGGCTCGTTTTAACCAAGGCCGCAAATGCCGCAAGGGGGCGGGTATCACAACTCCTTTCGGCACATTACAGAGGGGCAGGGCAAATGCGCACCGTTATTTTCGACCTGGATGGCACGCTGGCAGATACATCAGGGGACCTGATCGCTGCCGCGAATGCCTGTTTTCGCGATATGGGGGCGGGCGATCTGCTGGATCCGGTGGCAGATATGCTTACCGCCTTTCATGGCGGGCGTGCGATGCTGCGTCTTGGATTTTCGCGGATGGGATCTGGTGATGAGGCGAAGGTCGATGCCTGGTACCCGCGTCTTCTGACCGCGTATGAGGCAGACATTGACCGCCACACCCAACTCTATCCCGGAGCGGTTGAAGCGGTAGAGACACTGCGCGCGGCGGGTTACGCCACCGGCATCTGCACCAATAAGCCTGCGGGGCTGGCGGAACTCTTGGTGACACGCCTTGGTGTGCGGGGCCTGTTCGGGTCGCTTGTCGGTGCCGATACATTGCCGGTGCGCAAACCTGATGCCGCCCCTTACCGACTTTCGGTCGAACAGTCGGGCGGTCGCGTGGACCGGTCAATGCTGATCGGTGATACTGACACCGACCGGCGAACCGGTATTGCAGCCGGTGTTCCTGTGGCACTGGTGACGTTCGGACCCGCCGGGCACGGCGTGTCTGAATTTGCCCCCGAGGCGTTGCTGCATGATTTCGCGTCGCTGCCCGCGCTTGTCACATCGCTGATCGGGTAGGCAGACAAAACCACGATTTCAATATTTGCAATCCGCGTGCTGCTGATTGACCTTGGGGCGACAACACTGGAAAAACGGACCATGAGCGAGAGATTCACAGGCAGCTTTACGCAGCAAGAACCCATCCCCGAAGCCGGGATCGAGGCCGCTTTGCGCGTAATGCGTCATGGCCGCTTGCACCGCTATAACACGGTTTCCGACGAGATTGCCGAAACCGCGTTGCTGGAAGAGGAATTCGCGTCATACACCGGTGCGAAATACTGCCTTTCAGTGGCCTCGGGCGGTTATGCGATGGGGGCTGCCTTGCGCGCCCTTGGCATCGGGCCGGGTGACCGGGTTTTGACCAACGCCTTCACACTGGCCCCGGTGCCGGGCGCGATTGCGGCGGTTGGTGCAGCGCCGGTCTTTGTCGAGACGACCGAAGACCTGACCATCGATCTTGGCGACCTTGGTACCAAACTGCCCGGCGCCAAGGCGCTGTTGCTCAGCCATATGCGTGGCCACATCTGTGACATGGACCGGCTGATGGCCATCTGCGACGCGGCCGGTGTGCCGGTGATCGAGGATTGCGCCCACACTATGGGGGCAAGCTGGCGCGGCAGGCCGTCGGGCCGCCATGGTGTCATCGGGTGCTATTCGACCCAGACTTATAAACACATGAATTCGGGTGAGGGCGGATTTCTGGTGACAGATGACCCTGATCTTATGGCGCGCGCCGTGATTTTGTCGGGCAGCTATATGCTTTACGAACGGCACCGCGCCGCCCCCCCGGCCGAAGCCTTCCAGAAGGTAAAATATGTCACGCCCAACGTCTCGGGCCGTATGGACAATCTGCGCGCCGCGATTTTGCGGCCCCAACTGGCAGATCTGCCTGCCCAGATCGCACGCTGGAACGCGCTTTACCGCACGTTAGAGGACGGGCTGGCCAATACCGCCGCTTTGCATCTGATCCCGCGCCCGGAGGCCGAGGCCTACGTTGCCTCATCGTTCCAGTTCCTGCTGCCCGATTGGCCCGAGGACAAGATCCGCACCTTGCTCGCCCGTGCCGCCGCGCGCGGTGTGGAGCTGAAATGGTTTGGCGGGGCAGAGCCAACCGGCTTCACGTCGCGCCATGACAGCTGGCGCTATGCCGAGGCGCAGAGCCTGCCGAAAACCGACCGTATCCTTGCCGGGCTGATCGATATGCGCCTGCCACTGACCTTCTCTGTAGATGATGCAGCACTGATCGCAAGGATCATCCGCGCCGAGGTTTCGGCCGTCCATCAGGGTGAGGCCGCGCCGGTCGATAGGGTGCCAACAGCGGATTGACCTGAAAGGCTTGAACGCCAAGCGGCGGTGTATTGGTTGGCGGTCGCGCGCCCGGTTCTTGCGGTTGAGGTGTATTCCCATCGTGCCGTGCTGACATCGCCGGTCAACAGTAATTTCGGCATGCTCGGGTAGTTGCCTGAGCAGGTCGCTAGACGTTAAATTTCTAAAAGGCCCTGTGCAGGTCAATAATAGGTCTATCTGTCTAACTACATTGTTGCCCTATTGTACCCGTCCGCTGCGGTTGGCAGCGGTGAGGTATGTTTAAAAAATACCGTAAGTTCAAGAAGTTATGGCGCATCCTGTTGAAATCAAATGACTGCAGCTCTCCCGGCAGAAACGGCTCAAAACCAGAAAGGCGCTGGGAATTTTGTTGGAATTAAATTCACCGTTTTCGAAGGAGCGATGCATCGATTGCCAGCGGTGACAACTCTACGTAAGAAATGACGATATGCATCTCGGAGGCCGTTGCCATGAAATCAAGAACCAAAGTCGTTGTCATCGGTGGTGGTATCGCCGGATGCTCTACCCTTTACCACCTGACCCAAGAAGGCTGGACTGATGTTGTACTCGTCGAACGTGACGAGCTGACGTCGGGCACCACTTGGCACTCTGCCGCGCAGGTCACGAACT
>JBARVN010000189.1:0-12650 GCA_049646285.1 Albidovulum sp.
TGTCTGCCCCCCGGACCCCCCGAGGATATTTGACCCAAGTGGAAACCAGGCACGTGCAGATTTCATCGGAACAAGACTTGGCAGAGGTGATCCGAGCAGCGCAGACCCCTTTGGTGATCAGGGGCGGCGGCACGCGCCCTGTGGGGCGTCCGGTTGCGGGGGGCGTGCTGGACGTCTCTGGCCTCTCCGGGATCACGCTTTATGAGCCGGCTGCCCTGACCGTTGTGGCCAAGGCCGGTACGCCACTGGCTGAGGTTGAGGCCGCTCTGGCCGTGGAGGGCCAGAGGCTGGCCTTTGAGCCGTCAGACTGGCGCGCGCTGCTAGGAACCTCTGGCACACCTACGGTTGGTGGCATGGTGGCCGCGAACAGTTCAGGCCCGCGCCGTGTGCAGGCAGGCGCGTGCCGCGATGCCCTTTTGGGCGTTCGCTTTGTGGACGGCGCGGGCAGCGTCGTGAAAAGTGGCGGCCGGGTGATGAAGAATGTGACAGGCTATGATCTGGCCAAGTTGATTGCCGGATCATGGGGGACACTTGGGGTGATCAGCGAGGTAAGCCTGAAGGTTCTGCCCGCGCCTGATCAGGTGGTCAGCCTGCATCTGGACGGCTTGGACGGGGGCGATGCGGTGGCGGCGATGGCCGCAGCCCTAGGCTCGCCCTATGAGGTGACGGCGGCGGTGCATCACCGCGGTACATCCCCTTGCACGCGGTTCCGGTTGGAAGGCTTTGCGGGATCGGTTGCCTACCGGGCCGGGGCGCTGGCGAAATTGCTGGCGCGGTTTGGCAGTTGGCACGTAAGTGACGAGCCCCGGCACCAACATGAGGAATGGCGTCGTATCCGCGATCTGGCCCCGTTTTGCGGTGTTGAGGGCGATGTCTGGCGATTGGCTGTCAAACCGTCGGACGCGCCTGCGCTGATTGCACGGTCAGGTGCACGCGATGAGATGATCGACTGGGGCGGCGCTTTGATCTGGCTGCTGGTTGCACCTGGGACCGATCTTCGCGCGCGGCTTGGCCCGTATTCGGGCCATGCAACCTTGATCCGCGCGACGCCGGAAACCCGCGCCGGGATTGCCCCGTTTCAGCCCGAAGCGCCGGCCTTGGCCGCCCTGTCCGCAGGGCTGCGCGCCCGGTTTGATCCCAAGGGAATTCTTAATCCCGGACTGATGGGGGGCTGACATGGGCGCGTATTCTTATGCCGCGACGTTGCTGCCGCAAGAATTATCTGAGGCGATTGATGATTTCCGGGTAAAATTTGCAGCGTCGGCTGATCAACGGATTTGGGAGTTCGGACCGAGCGAACGGGGCCATGCGCTGGTCATCACTGCGGAATGGCATGATGAACTGCGCCCCCTCGCGCAGGCGGTTGTTGCGCGTGCGCCCGATCTGCCGCGCTGGCGGTTCTTCGACGCGCGCACGGCTAAGACGTTGGAGAAGGTGGTGCCCTTGCTGGAGGCTAGCCGCGGCAAGCCGATGACGATTGCCACTATGGACGTGCGGTTCAGCCGCTTCGGCGCGGCTTTTGCCTCGGTCAAGATCGCGCAGAAAGGCGGGGGGTATGATGAGGCGGGCGCACGCCATGAACGGGAGGATGCCGTGCATCATGAACTGGGTGATGCGGGTGGCGTGACGGGTGGTGCCCACGCGGTAGATCGCGCCTATCCGGAAGCCGCGCTGATCGACATCGCCAAGGGCATCGAAGCAATGCGGGCAGCACTTCGGCGTGCGGACGTACCAAAGCGCATGGATCCCGTTCGCCGACGCCGGGTTGCAAGATATTGCGCTCGGAATTTGGCCAGAGACACCGGTTTATCACTCAACCCATTAGAGGTCGCATGCAAACAACATTTACCGCCGATCAGCTGAAAGACCCCGCGATTGCGCGCTCGAATGAGATCTTGCGGTCTTGTGTGCATTGCGGGTTTTGCACGGCAACCTGCCCGACCTATCAGGTGCTGGGGGATGAATTGGACAGCCCGCGTGGCCGCATCTATCTGATCAAGGATATGTTGGAGAACGACCGGCCAGCGGATGCGAAAGTGGTCAAACATATCGACCGCTGCCTGTCATGCCTTGCATGCATGACAACCTGCCCGTCGGGTGTGCACTACATGCATCTGGTTGACCACGCCCGTGCCCATATTGAGGCAACCTATCGCAGGCCATTGATGGACAGGTTGCTGCGCTGGACACTGGCCCAGATAATCCCGCATCCGACCCGCTTTCGTCTGGCGCTGCTCGGCGCAAAACTGGCCCGGCCTTTTGTTCGCTTTGTGCCGGATGCCCGCCTTCGTGCGATGATTGCGATGGCGCCAAAGCAAGTGCCCGCCGTCAGCCGCAATGACGATCCGCAGGTGTTTGCGCCGAGCGGTGAGCGGCGGATGCGTGTGGCGCTGATGACCGGGTGTGCGCAAAAGGCGCTCAACACCGATATCAATGACGCGACGATCCGGGTGTTGCGGCGGCTCGGATGCGAGGTTGTGGTGGTCAAAGGGGCGGGCTGTTGCGGTGCGTTGACCCATCACATGGGGCGTGTTGATCAAAGCCACGCGTCGGCTGCGGCGAATATCCGGGCCTGGACCAATGAAAAGCGAATGGCGGGGCTTGATGCCATAGTCATCAACACCTCGGGCTGCGGCACGACGGTGAAGGATTATGGCCATATGTTTCGCAATGACCCGATGGCGGCAGAGGCCGCAGATGTGGCGGCGCTGGCCTGCGATATTTCGGAACTTCTGGCCCGGCTTTCCCCACAAGGACTTGCGCCGGAGCCCTTGCGTGTGGCCTATCATTCAGCCTGTTCCCTACAGCACGGCCAGAAAGTCACCGGCACCCCCAAATCCTTGCTGAAAGCCTGCGGTTTTGAGGTGGTGGAACCGGCGGACAGTCATCTGTGCTGCGGATCGGCGGGCACCTACAACCTGTTGCAGCCTGAGATTTCGTCTGAGTTGAAGCGCCGCAAAGTGGCGACGCTTGAAGCGAAGACGCCTGATGTCATCGCGGCCGGCAATATTGGCTGCATGATGCAGATCGGCTCTGCCACCGCTGTACCCATTGTGCATACGGTCGAGTTGATTGACTGGGCGACCGGCGGCCCGCGCCCACGTGCCCTCTAGCGGTTTCAACCACTTGTAGAGGATCACATCCCGGTCATAATATCGCCCTATCCGGCCTCTAAGACCCGGAGCAATCACGGAGGACGGAATGCGGGCAGTTATTGGCGCGATTTTCTTGGCATGCATGCCGTTGGTTGCAGCCGCTGAGGTGTCGCCGCTCCAAGCGCTGGTCACGGCCGATGATACCAGAGGCTGGGAAGCGGTGGGGCGCATTGATATCGGCACATCCTCATTTTGTACCGGGGCGCTGATCTCACCTTCAATTGTGCTGACGGCTGCACATTGCCTTTACGATCAAGACAGTGGCACCATCGTTGACGCATCAGACTTCACGTTTCTGGCGGGGTGGCGAGGCGGGCGTGCAGCAGCGTATCGCGGCGTGAAGCGGGCCGTGGCCCATCCGGACTACGTCTATGAGGGCCGCGACCGGATTGACCGTGTGGCCTATGACCTTGCATTTCTGGAACTGGATCAGCCGATCCGCTTGCCATCGATCCAGCCGTTTATGATCGGTTATGATCCGCAACAAGGCGACAGCGTCGGTATCGTCTCATACGGGCTTGACCGTTCAGAAGCACCGTCACTGGAAGAAAGCTGCGAAGTTCTTGGTCGTCAGCCGGGGATATTGGTGATGACCTGTTCGGTTGAGTTCGGCTCCTCAGGCGCGCCGATATTCGCCATGGTGGACGGCGTGCCGCAGATTGTCTCGGTTGTGTCTGCCAAGGCTGAAATGGACGGGCAAAATGTGGCATTGGGGACAGCCATGCAGATCCCCTTAAGCGAGTTGCGCGAAGCGTTTGCGGCAACGGAGCGTGCCTTTCGCAAGGTGGCGCCCGGGTTTGGCGCCGCAGCTGCATCCGTTGGGGCAGGGTCGAGCGGCGCGAAATTTCTGAAACCCTGAGGGTCCCCTATGCGGTTCGTGCTGCTTTTCCTGACGCTATTTCCATGTATCGCCGCAGCCGATGCGCCCGTAAAGCGCCTGACCCTTCGCCACGATGTGCTGGGGTTTGAAGCGGTCGGCAAGGTTGAGATTGACGGCGCGGGCTATTGTACCGGCACGCTGATATCACCGCGTGAAGTGTTGACTGCGGCCCATTGCCTTTATCCTGACGGGGGGGCAGCAGATCCGGCGAAGCTGAGGTTTCGCGCCGGGCTGCGCGATGGTGCATCGATCGGGGAAAGCGTGGTTGCGCGTGCCGTGGCCCACCCCCGTTATCACCCTGATCTGACGGGCATGGACCGGATCCGCTATGATGTGGCGATCCTTGAACTGTCGGTTCCAATCCCCGCCGCCATTGCGGCCCCGTTTCAGGTGGCCACCTTGCCGGCCGGGCAGCGCGATATATCTGTCGTCTCGTTTGCGCGGGGCCGCGATGCGGCCCTGTCCTGGCAGCGTGGCTGTTCGGTGCTGGGGCGGCAAGCGGGGCTGCTGGCGTTCGATTGCGACGTGACCTTTGGTGCCTCTGGCGCGCCGGTCTTTGATCAGACCAGCGGGCGGGCACGTATCGTCTCGATCATCTCTTCTGGTCAAAATGGCAGGACGGGATCTGTGGCATTTGGCATGGATCTGCCGCGGGCGGTCGCAGATCTGCATGAAGCACTTCGGATCGGACAGGGCGTATTGGGTCAGGCCTCCGCCCCCGGTGCGCGCCGCATCGGGGCTGGCAGCAACACTGCCGGGACCGGCGCACGTTTCGTGCGCCCCTGACCCCTTGAAAATCTCAAAGGCGATTTACATCTTTGCATGACCAGGGTGCCGAATACGGGCCTTGGGATTGGAAACTGCCCGTCCCAGATTGGGAGGGCACATGACATCGCTCAATGGAGGATGACCTATGCGTCACTATGATTTCACACCCCTTTACCGCGCCACCGTCGGGTTCGACCGGATTGCGGACCTGATGGACCGGGTTCTGACGGCAGATGCGCCGCAGCCAACCTATCCACCCTACAATATCGAAAAGATTGATGAGAACGCCTATCGGATCTCGATTGCCGTTGCCGGGTTTTCTGGCGACGAGTTGAATGTCGAGGTCAAGGAGGGCGCGTTGCTGGTGACCGCCCGCAAGGCGGCCGAGGACGAAGGCAAAACCTATCTGCACCGCGGCATCGCCACCCGGGCGTTTGAGCGGCGCTTTGGCCTTGCTGATCACGTCAAGGTCACGGGTGCGACCCATGCCGACGGGATGCTGCATGTCGACCTGATCCGCGAAGTACCCGAAGCGCTAAAACCGCGCCGGATCGAGATTGCCAGCGGCGACACGGTCGAGGTGAAGGCCGTGGAAAACGCCAAAGCATAACCATCCGCGATAGGGCAAGTACCAGGGGGCGCCATTGGCGCCCCTTTTCTTCTGGCATGCCCTCGATTCGTGTTGGTCTGGAATGCTGACAGATTTGCCGTTCGACGTATGTGGCAGATTAAGGCTTTCTTAACCACGTACCGCGCATCTTTGTCCGCATGAGACCCTTGTATGTGCTTTTGATCCTCACCGCCTGCGCCTCACCCGCCCCGCAATTCATGGGGGCGACCCGGCATGAGGTGACGCGCGAAGGTATTGATTTTGTGGTGTTTCATCGCGGATCGCAGGCCCAAGTCGTGCGGATGGGCTATCTCAAGCGCGCCCAACGCACACCCGTCCCGCGCCTGATGGAAGAGGCAATCACCCAGACCACCGGCTGCCGCGTCATCCCCAATTCCATGCGCACCAAGATCCCCGGCGACACCGGCGTTGCCGATTTCGCCCTCGATTGCACCTAACCCAAAAACACCCCCACCGCCCCTTCAAACGCGCGCGGTTTGTCGGCATGCAGCCAATGACCGGCCTCGGGCAATTTCGCGAACCGCGCCGAAGGAAACAATGCTTTTATTGTGGTGCGGTGTTCGGGCAGCACATAGTGCGACAGGGCCCCGCTCAACATCAAAACCGGCCCGTCAAACCGGCCTTGCGTTCCTGGCCAGCCGACGATTTTGCCCATCTCACGCTCTAGCACCGGCAGGTTCAGCCGCCACCGTGGCGCGTCCCCTTTGAGATCCAGCGATTGCAGCAAAAACGCACGCACACCGGGTTCCTCAACCGCCGCACTCAATCGCCGATCCGCTTCGCTGCGGGCGGTAAGCTCGGACAGATCCAGTGCGGTCATCGCTTGGGTCAGGCGCACTTGACTGTGGGCATAGGCCACCGGGGCGATATCAGCCACGACCAGCCGTTTGACCAGATCCGGCCGCGTTAGTGCCAGCACCATAGCGGCCTTTCCCCCCATCGAATGCCCGATCACATCCATAGGTCCGCCCAGGCTTTCGATCACCTCTGCCAGATCCTGCGCCATATCAGGGTAGCTTTGAGTGTCGGCCCAAAAGCTTTCGCCATGGTTTCGCATGTCAACGCTGATCACGCGCCGTTCAGCGCTTAACCGTTTGGCAATCGCGCCCCAGTTTCGCGCGGAACCAAACAGCCCATGCACGATCATAAGCGGGGGGTGTGATGTAGTCTGGCCGTATTCAATCATGTTCAACATACCCTTTCCTAACCGACGCGAAGCCCGGCTTCCAGAGCAGTTGCGGCAAGGGGCGGTGCGCAGTAAACTGAACCCGTGGAGGGCGTTGTGAGTGGCGTGAATGTTGAGCAGATGGCCGGCAGAGTTGCCGAGCTGATGGAGACCCGGTTGCGCATTGGCGGCAACGGGCTGTCTGAAAAGCTGCGCCGGGGTGCTCGGTTCTTGCCGCGCAAAGTCAGGCGCGCCGCTGCCTATCTTGCGCAATCTGCGGCAGATGCGAAGGTGCCCCGCATGCAGATGCGACTTGATCATCAGCGGATCGCCGATGCCTATGATATCTGTATCCGCCACCTGAAACCTCTGGGCGTGGGCGCACGCCGCCGGGCGATTATGCTGGATATTCTGACGGCGGCCGGCGGCAGTGTGTTTGTGGCTGGAATCGCGTTGCTGCTTTTGTTGCTGTGGCGTGGGTTCGTGTAACGCCAGCGCGCCTATATTGCGGGTCTGATGCCAACGTGATCAGCGGCGGACCAGCAAGAATTTGCCTAAACTTATTGAAATTATTAGCGAAATAGCGTCGTCAAGCGATCTGTCGCGCAGCCGGCCCCCTCAGATCTGCGTGGCTTTGCCGATTGTGACGGCTTTGGCCATCCGCGCTTGTACGCTGCATCATCATCGGATTGGGTGCACCTCGGCTGGGGCAGCCAAAAGGAAATCACATGGCACATAGCGAAACCGAACAGCTTATGCTGGAACTGATAAACCGGGCCCGCCTCGACCCGCAGGGCGAGGCGGCGCGCGCGGGGATCGGCCTCAATGACGGGCTTGCCCCCGACACTATTTCGGGGACGCCGAAATCGGTTCTTGCCCCGAACGATATGCTGGCGGAGTCGTCCGAGGATCATTCGGCCTGGATGCTGTCGAACGATACGTTCAGCCATACCGGCGCGGGTGGGTCCAACCCGAGTGACCGGATGGAAAGCGCGGGCTATTCCTTCGGCCCGGGTTCAAGCTCGGGCGAGAATATCTCGTATCAGTCATCGACCGCACCGCTGGACCTCAACACGGTGATCCGTGCCCAACACGAGGGGTTGATCCAAAGCTCCGGCCACCGCACGGCGATCATGAATGAGGGTTTTTCCGAGGTCGGTATCGGCAATGCGGTGGGCCCGTTCCAGAATTTTCAGCACAGTTCGATGATCACCGAGAACTTTGCGCGTGGGGATGATTCCGTCTTTGTCACCGGCGTTGTTTATGACGACACGGATCAGGACGGGTTCTATTCGCTGGGCGAGGGGAGCGCGGGCACCACGGTTGCCGTGGGCGGTCAGCAGGCCAGCTCGGAACAGGCGGGCGGTTATGCGCTGAAGCTCGGCGCAGGGGCCGGGGCGACCGAAGTCGCGCTGACCTCAGGTGCGCGCAGCGGCACGGTCGAGGTCGACCTTTCCGGCGGCAATGTGAAGCTGGATGTGGTAAACGGGACGGAGGTGCAGAGTTCTTCTGATCTGAAGCTGGTATCGGGATTTGACGATGCCCGGCTGCTGGGCGTCGCAGATCTTGAACTGACCGGCAATGATGCGGCCAACAAGCTGAGCGGAAATGGCGGGGCGAATGTCATTGCAGGCGGGGCCGGGGATGATGTGATCGACGGTGGCGGCGGTGCCGATGAGGCGGTCTTTGATGTTGCAAGCACCGACATCCAGGTCACCCGCGCGCAGAATGGCTATGTCGTGACCTCTTCGGAGGGCAGCGATACCTACACCAATGTAGAGAGCTTCCGGTTCTCTGACGGGACGCTGACGGCAGCGGATCTTGACGCGATGGCGGATGGCAGCACTCCGACGCCTGACCCGGAGCCGACACCCGACCCGGAGCCGACACCCGACCCGGAGCCGACGCCCGACCCGGAGCCGACGCCCGACCCGGAGCCGACGCCTGACCCGGAGCCGACACCCGACCCGGAGCCGACGCCTGACCCGGAGCCGGCGCCCGATCCGGAACCGACGCCTGACCCGGCGCCGACGCCCGACCCGGAGCCGACGCCTGACCCGGAGCCGACGCCCGACCCGGAACCGACGCCTGACCCGGAGCCGGCGCCGGACCTCAACCTCGTGAAGGGTACGCCCTGGAGCGACTGGCTGTTCGGGACCGATGAGGCCGATCAGATCGACGGTGGTTGTGGCAATGACCTTTTGGTCGGCCAGGGCGGTGATGACCGGCTTGACGGCGGCAAGGGGCATGACCTGATGGTTGGCGGCACGGGGGCGGATACCTTCGTCTTCTCCGGCGGCTGGGACATGATCCTCGACTTCGAATCCGGTCTGGACGGGTTTGAGATTGACCCGACGCTTCTGGCCGAAGGGCAGACGCTGCAAGATGTCATGGACACTGCCACGGATGTCTGTGGTGGCGGCAAACTGCTCGAATTCGGCGAGAATGACGGGCTTTTGGTCTGGGGTAGCGATCTGAGCATGCTTGGCGACAGTATGTCTTTGATGGCGTAACGATAAAAGTTCTGGCCCCGCATCCGGTCATCGGATGCGGGGCCTTTTTTGTTAGACGGGCTGCTGCGGGTTTTTTTGCCCAGCATGCAGCGCTACGGTGCTGAGGGCTGATCGGTAGACCAACGTCACCGTGACAAAACTGACATAAAGCAACAAGTACCATGACCCCATCTTGGCAAAGGACACCCGGTCAAGAATGTTTTGTCCTGCGTAAAGCCAGGTGCCGGTGCCGGTGCCGATGTTTTCGGCCACCCACAAAAAGCCGCTGGTCAGCAATGCTGCCAAGGGCAAAGGCATCCAATAGGGGCGCGGCCCGATCGTGAACCAGATGCGGGTTCGCGCAAATAGCAGCAATGTCGCCGCAAAAAGCCCAAGCCGGATGTCTGGCAGATAGTGATGGGCGAAGAAATTGCAGTAGATTGCCACCGCCAAAAGAACTGTCATCCAAAAGGGCGGGTAGGGGGCAAAGCGCATGTCGAAAATGCGGATCACGCGGGCCATATAGCTGCCTACGGATGCGTACATGAAGCCCGAAAACAGCGGCACGCCCATCAGTTTAAAGATCGCAGGCTCCGGATAGCTCCAGGATCCGGCACTGGTTTTAAAGAGTTCCATGGCCGTGCCGGTCAGGTGGAAAAGCAAGATCACCTTTGCCTCATTCCAGCTTTCAAGACGAAGCCAAAGGAAGAGGGCTTGGACCATGAGCGCAAAGGCAAGCAGCGCGTCATAGCGCGCAATCACCCAATCGGCCTGCCAGACCGCCTTGCTGAGCAATAAGGCACCCAGCAGCAATCCGCCAAACAGACAGGCCCAGCCCTGTTTGAGGATGAACATAACAAATTCGGCCAGACCGAGCGGGAGGCGCGCGCGCATCCAATCGCCAAGGCCGCGTTCAATATGGCGGGTGTCTTGATGTTCCATTTTGGGGTTTTGGCACGAAAAAAGGGGGGCGTCGCCCCCCTTATTCGTTCGATTGAGATATAATCAGAGGCCGGGGTAAAGCGGGAAGCGCGCGCAAAGTGCGGCCACTTCGGATTTGACTTCGGCCTCAACCGCACTGTTGCCGTCTTCGCCGTTCGCGGCCAGCCCGTCGACGACCTTGACGATCATCCGGGCGATATTGCGGAAATCATCTTCATCAAAGCCGCGTGTGGTGCCGGCAGGCGTGCCAAGGCGGATGCCCGATGTCACGGTCGGCTTTTCCGGATCGAACGGAATGCCGTTCTTGTTGCAGGTGATATGGGCACGGCCAAGCGCCTTTTCGGTGTCATTGCCTTTCACCGATTTCGGGCGCAGGTCGACCAGCATCACATGTGTGTCAGTGCCACCGGTGACAATATCAAGACCACCCTTCATCAGCTCATCAGCCAGGGCTTGCGCGTTTTTGACGACCTGGGCTGCGTAGGTTTTGAACTCGGGGCGCAGAGCCTCGCCGAACGCCACGGCTTTGGCCGCGATTACATGCATCAGGGGGCCGCCCTGAATGCCGGGGAAGATTGCCGAATTGACCTTTTTTGCGATGTCTTCGCGGTTGGTCAGGATCATGCCGCCACGCGGGCCGCGCAGGGTTTTGTGTGTCGTCGTCGTGGCGACATCGGCATAGGGGAAAGGGTTCGGGTGCTGGCCACCGGCGACCAGCCCTGCGAAATGCGCCATATCGACCATGAGATAAGCACCAACGCTGTCGGCAATCTCGCGGAATTTGGCGAAATCAATGACGCGCGGCACGGCAGAGCCACCGGCGATGATCAGCTTGGGCTGATGTTCTTTGGCAAGGGCTGCAACCTCATCATAGTCGATGCGGCTGTCTTGCTGGCGCACGCCGTATTGCACGGCATTGAACCATTTGCCCGACTGGTTGGGGGCCGCACCGTGGGTCAGGTGGCCACCGCTGGCAAGGTTCATGCCAAGGATCGTATCGCCCGGCTTGATCAGCGCCTGAAACACACCCTGATTGGCCTGAGAGCCGGAATTCGGCTGCACGTTCGCAAATTCACAACCGAACAGCGCCTTTGCCCGTTCAATCGCCAGAGTTTCGGCGACATCGACGAACTGGCAGCCGCCGTAATAGCGCTTGCCGGGATAGCCTTCGGCATATTTGTTGGTCATCACCGAGCCCTGGGCTTCCATAACCGCGCGGCTGACAATGTTTTCGGATGCAATCAGCTCGATCTCGTCGCGCTGGCGACCTAGTTCATCGGTGATCGAGGCAAAAATCTCGGGGTCGCGCGATGAAAGGGGTTCGGTGAAAAAGCCGTTCTGGGCGGTCATGAATGTCTCCTCGGGGCCAGTTTGAGCCGGGTTGTAGCCGAGCCACAGGCCTTCTGAAAGCTGAAATCCGACATGTTTTATGCCGGACACGAAACAAATTCCACTATCGGAAACACATGCCTGCCCCCGCGTCATCTTGAATGGAGTCGGAGCGCCGCGCATTGAGCGAGCGCCAAACCAAGGCGTGGCGTCCCGGTCATTTTTTGCGTCCGTGTAGCGCAGGGGTTGCATCACGCGCACCATCAGTGATCAATGAGCCTGACATCTAAAGGAACCGTTTGAAGCCGTGCCGCAAAACATCACATTTCTGGCCAGCGATGCGACCGCCGCGCAAGACGCACTTGCGCGGCTTACGCGTCAATATGGATCTGCCCGGCAAGACAAGGCCGATGTGATTGTTGCTCTGGGCGGCGACGGGTTCATGTTGCAAACCTTGCACGCGACCGAAAAGCTGGATGTGCCGGTCTATGGCATGAACTGCGGCACCATCGGATTTTTGATGAATGAATTCGGTGAAGATGGGCTGGCAGAAAGGCTGGATGCGGCAGTCGAAGAGGTGGTCAATCCCCTATCCATGCATGCTGTAGGCCGAGACGGGACCGTTCACGAAGCTTTGGCCATCAATGAGGTCTCGCTGCTACGTGCCGGGCCGCAGGCGGCAAAACTGCGCATAACCATTGATGGAAAGGTGCGTATGGAAGAGCTTGTATGCGATGGTGCCCTTGTGTGCACACCTGCGGGTTCTACGGCCTATAATTATTCTGCCCATGGTCCGATCTTGCCCATCGGTGCCGATGTGCTTGCCCTGACCGCAATGGCAGCGTTTCGACCTAGGCGCTGGCGTGGGGCGCTGTTGCCCAAGACTGCCAAAGTGCGGTTTGATGTTCTGGATGCGGAAAAGCGACCGGTGATGGCCGATGCCGATGGGCGCTCGGCACCGGATGTTGTTTCCGTCGAGGTGTCTAGTAACTCGTTGATAAAACACCGCATTCTTTTTGACGAGGGACACGGGCTGGAAGAGCGTTTGACACGGGAACAGTTTGTCTGACGTCAGATCAAGCCTTCGATTTCCAGGCCTCTATTTTTCGGTAGAGCGTTGATGGCGACACATCCAGCACCCGTGATGCCTTTGGCACAGACCCGCCATGACGCGCGATGGTTTCCTCGATAATCAACCGTTCAATTTCTGCCAAGGTGCGGCCAATCAGCCCGTCTACGGGCAAATGGAGGTTTGGAGAAACATCTGACAGCACGTCTTCGGTTTTTT
>JBARVN010000190.1:0-17264 GCA_049646285.1 Albidovulum sp.
TTGGCCCACGGGTGTTGACGATTCTGGCCGAAGCCGATGCCTTTGCCGCCCTGAACCTACCGCGCCGCCACGCACTCTGGTCCGCCCGCGCCGTGACGGCAGACCGGCCACTGCCTCTCTTCGCAACCGATCTTGACGGCGAAGCTATTGCCGAACCCGCAGTGATCTTCGCGGAAATGAGTGAGGGCGAGCATGTCGTGGAAGATTACGCCGCCATGCGGCTGACCTTGCGCCGACACCCGATGGCACTTTTGCGGAAAAGATTGACGCCCGGGCCGTCCCTTGCGTTTCCACTTGGTAAAAATATCCCCGCCGGAGGCATAGAAGTTCTGCTTCCGGGGGCTATGCCCCCGGATCCGAGTGGGGGCGCTGCCCCCACACCCCCGGGATATTTTAACCAAATGGAAACCAGAATCGGAAAGTCTGGTTGAGCGGTACAGGCGGGGACGCCGATGACCGTCCAAGTGGAAGCGCCCCGTCTCGCAAAACGAGATGGGGTTCTTTCATCTCAGGCGTTTAAGAATATCAAGGCTCGCATAACCATCAGGAATCATGCCAAGAGACCGCTGGTAGGCACGGATTGCCGCGATGGTGTTGGGGCCGACTTTCCCATCCGCACCCTGCGTGTCAAACCCCGCTCTGGTCAAACGTTCCTGCAATTCCCTGCGTTCAGCGAAAAGCAACGCCCGATCCTGACGCGGCCACTTGGCAGCAATAGCCCGCCCTCCACCAATTCGGTCGGCAAGATGGCCAACCCCGATCACATAGGCATCTGCGGAATTGTAGCGTTCTATCACATGGAAATTCTTAAAGATCATAAAGGCCGCACCCTGCGCGCCCGCAGGCATCAGGATTGACGCCGCCCCGTGATTGGGAACTGTACGGCCATCCACATCGCGCACGCCAAGAGCGGACCATTCTGCAGGCGATTTCTTGACCCTCTCGCCGGTCAGCCCGAAATCGAAGCCACGCGGCAATTTCACTTCAACACCCCAGGGTCTGCCCTTTTGCCACCCAAAACGCGCAAGGTACGCGGCCGTTGAGGCCAGCGCATCAGCCGGATTGTCAGACCAGATATCGCGCTTGCCGTCCCCGGTGAAATCCACCGCATAGGCCAGGTATGACGTTGGGATAAACTGTGTATGCCCCATCGCTCCGGCCCAGCTTCCGGTCATTTTCCTGGGTGACACGTCACCTGCCTGCACAATATTGAGGGCCGCGATCAACTGGCTTTCAAAGAACTTGCCGCGTCTGCCGTCAAAGGCCAGCGTCGCAAGCGCCTCAATCAACGGCGTGTCGCCGCGCACCGCACCATAGGCACTTTCAAGCCCCCAGATCGCGACGACCACTTCCTTATCCACGCCGTAGCGCGCTTCGATCTTGTCCAGCAGCTTGCGGTTCTTTTTCAGCGCCGCCTTGCCATTTGTCACCCGGCTATCAGACACGGCACTGTCCAGATAATCCCAGATCGTCTTGGTGAACTCACTTTGATTGCGGTCTTTCTCGATGACATAGGTGTTGTACTCGATACCTTGAAAGGCCCGGTCGAGTGTGGCTGACTTGATCCCCTGTGCCTGTGCCCGCCCCTTGAACGCCGCGATCCATCGGTCAAAGCCAAGATTAGCCGAAGCCGGAACAATCTTTTCTGGTCCGGTCATGGCGGAGGCCTTTGTGTTGGGAGGTGGCAGCGCTGACCCGGCGGCGAAACCCGCCCCGAGGGACAAAGCGCAAAGGGTGAAAATCGCCGTAAAAAGCCGCATGCCTCACCTGCCTGTTGTTTTTCATTCCTTGAAGTCTAGCGCGGCGCGGGCGCAACGAAAAGCACGAGATTTCGTTGACGGCAAAGCTTCGCCCGCGCGCTACTTGCGCCGCCGCTCGACCTTGCGGCGCAGTTTGGTGGATTTGGCCTTTGCCTGTCCGGGGCGGCGCGGCGCGGGCCGGCCCCGACGGGCCGAAGCGCCGGCCGGAACTGCCGCACCTTCGATTTCCAGCAGTTCAAGCATCAGTCCGCCCGTGACCGGCACGGCTTCGGCCAGCCGCACGGTGACCCGTTGGCCAATGCCGATTTCTGTGCCTGTATCGGCCCCCATCAAAGTCTGTGCCTTGGGATCAAAATGAAAAAACTCGCGCCCCAAGGAGCGGATCGGAATCAGCCCGTCTGCGCCGGTTTCATCAAGCCTTACGAAAAGGCCAAACCGTGCCACACCGCTGACCCGTCCGGCGAATTCACTGCCGATCCGATCAGCAAGATAGGCGGCAAGATAGCGATCGTTGGTGTCGCGCTCTGCCGTCATCGACCGACGCTCTGTCTCAGAGATATGTGTCGCGGTTTCCGCCAGCATCTCGATGTCTTGCACACTTAGACCGTCATCGCCCCAGCCATGACCCAATATCAGCGCCCGATGTACGATCAGATCCGAGTAGCGCCGGATCGGCGAGGTGAAATGCGCATAGCTTTTCAACGCCAGACCAAAATGACCAAAATTTTCGGGGTTGTAATAGGCTTGGGTCATCGAGCGCAGTGTCGAGATGTTCATCAGCTCATCGAAGTCTGTACCCTCGGCCTGCTTAAGCAGCCGGTTTAAGTGTTCTGTGCGCAGAACCTGCCCTTTGGCCAGCGTAAAGCCGGACGCCACCGCCACATCGCGCAGCGTATTCAGCTTTTCCGGCGAGGGTTCTTCATGCACCCTAAACAGAAGTGGGCGGCGAAGCCGGGTCAGCTCTTCTGCTGCCGCGACATTGGCGAGGATCATGAATTCTTCGATCAACCGGTGCGCATCCAGCCGGTCGCGGAAGGCGACTGACTTCACCTCCCCTGCCTCAGTCAGTTCAATCTTGCGCTCGGGCAGGTCCAGATCCAAGGGCTGGCGCATTGCGCGGGCGGTTTTCGTCGCTTCATAAGCCCCATAAAGCGGGATGATAACGTCGGTCAAAAGGGCGGCACAGCGCTCATTCGCGTTACCGTCCTGTGCGTCCTGCACCTCTTGGTAGTTGAGGCTGGCCACCGATTTGATCATCGCGCGAGTGAACCGGTGAGAAATCTTGTGACCCTTGGCATCCAGTTTCATCGACACCGCAATCACGGGCCGCGCAATGCCTTCGTGCAGCGAACAAAGATCGCCAGAAAGCCGGTCGGGCAGCATTGGGACCACCCGATCCGGGAAATAGGTTGAATTGCCCCTGTGGCGGGCTTCGCGGTCCAGAGCGGACCCTGGAGTAATGTATTCCGCCACATCGGCGATCGCGACCCAGACGATATGGCCGCCTTCATTCTTGGTATCGTCATCCGGGTGGGCAAAACACGCGTCATCATGGTCACGGGCGTCGGCCGGGTCGATCGTAATGAACGGCAGTTGGCGCAGATCCTCACGCGTACCCAGCGGCGCGGGTTTTATCGCATCCGCCGCTTCAATCACCGCATCTGGGAATGTGTCCGGAATACCGTGCTGATGGATCGCAATCAAAGATACGGCTTTTGGCGCACCCGGATCCCCAAGCCGTTCGATAACGCGCGCCCTTGGCAAGCCCATCCGGCCCTTCGGCCCGGCCAGCTCTGCCTCGACCAGTTCTCCGTCTTTGGCACCCTGAGTCGCTTCGGCACTGACCAGCCATTCCTTGTCCGCACCCTTGTCGATGGGCACGATGCGGCCGCCTTCCGTCTCTTTGCGAAACACCCCGAGTATCTTTTGCGGGTTGGTGCCGATCTTTCGGATCAGGCGCGCGTCATACTGATAGTCTTGGCCGCGCACCTCGTTGACGCGGGCCAATATGCGGTCGCCCTCGACCACCGGCGCGTCGGCCTTGCGTGGCTGGAACAATACACGGGGTTCAGGCCCTTCGCCTTGCCATTCCATCGGGCGCGCAAACTGGTCACCATCCTTGTCAATTGGCAAGACCGTAAGGATCGTCACCGGCGGCAGTTTTTCGGGATCGCGATAGCTTTTGCGCTTACGATCAAGCGTGCCTTCTGCCTCCAACTCTTTCAAGAGCTGCTTCAATTCAATCCGTCCCGCCCCCTTGATACCAAAGGCTTTCGCGATATCGCGCTTGGCGGTCAGGCCGGGGTTTTCGGCAATCCAGTCAAGGATCTCGGTTTTTGAGGGTATACGCGTCATATGCCTCAGCTATCACGGGCGAATTGGGGCGTCATGCACAAAGCGCTCAATTCCAATCTCCATGTCACGGTGGGCAATACCCGCGTCCTGGTACTCTGGCCCCGTCGCTACAAATCCCAACCCTTCGTAGAAAGGCAGCGCGTGGGTTTGTGCGCCTAGCTTCACTTTCTTAATCTCGGGCCATGACTGAAACTCGGCGATTGCTGCGCGGATCAAAGCAGCCCCCAGCCCGGCTCCGCGGCACTCTCCCAGCACGCAGACACGGCCGATCTTTCCGATGCCCCCGATCGACATAAGCCGGGCTGTTCCAACTGCCCGGCCGTCGAGCCGCGCCAAAAGATGCACTGCATCACCATCACGGCCATCAACCTCGTCGGCCTCCGAAACGCCCTGTTCAACGATGAACACTGCACGGCGCAGCGCACGGCATGCGTCAATATCGGTGCTGACCGCAATCTCGACTGTCATGCAAAGTAATCCCGCAAAACCCGTCCGTAGATAGATTTCAACTGCTCAATTTGCGCCACTTCGACCCGTTCATCAACTTGGTGCATTGTTTTGCCCACCAGCCCGAATTCTACAACCGGGCAATGGTCTTTGACGAAACGTGCATCTGACGTGCCACCGGACGTGGACAAAGCCGGTTCAACGCCGGTTTCCGCTTTGACTGATCCGGCAACAAGCCGAACAAAATCCCCCGGCGGGGTCAGGAAGCTTTCACCAGAAACCTGTACATCGAGCGTGAAGGCCACGCCTGTATCAGCTTCAACCTTTGCGGCTTCGCCTCGCAACCATTCCGCCAAACTGGCCGAGCTGTGTGCATCATTGAAACGGATATTCACGGTGGCCCGCGCCTTTGCAGGAATGACGTTCGTTGCCGGATTGCCTGTATCGATCGTGGTGATTGCCAGTGTCGAGGCATCGAAATGCCCCGTCCCTTCATCCAGCCGATGCGACGCAAGCCGATCCATCAGGCGCACCGTCGCATGAAGCGGATTTTTCGCCCGATGCGGATAGGCAGAATGCCCCTGCACGCCTGCGGCGGTGAAATGCACCGTCATCGATCCGCGGCGACCAATCTTCATCATCTCGCCCATGCGCTCCGGGCAAGTCGGCTCGCCCACCAAACAGACAGACATCGCTTCGCCTTTGGTTTGCATCCAGTCCAGCAGTGCCACAGTGCCGTCTTTGGCCGGGCCTTCTTCGTCACCGGTGATGGCCAGAATTATCGCGCCGTCGGGTGGCGTATCACCAACGAAATCCACGGAGGCCGCGACAAAGGCCGCAACACCAGATTTCATATCGGTGGCCCCGCGCCCCCAAAGCCAGCCGTCCACGATGTCGCCCCCAAAGGGATCGCGGCTCCAAGCTGCTCTATCCCCGACGGGGACAACATCGGTGTGGCCGTTGAAGCCGAAGGTGCGGTTGGCACCCGATCGTCCCCAGCGGGCAAACAAGTTGCATGTGCCGTTCCGATCCACGCGCTGACAGTCGAACCCGGCGCCGGTCAGCACCGCCGACAGCAGTTGCAGGGCACCGCCTTCGTCAGGCGTAACAGAAGGGCAGCGGACCAGATCGGCGGTCAGGGCAACGGGATCAAGAGGTTTTGGCACGGTCTTCTCCGTCTTAAGTATCCACAATCCCCTACCGCCATCTGTGGCGTGCTTCAATCCAAACCACTGTTGCATGATGGCCACCGCTTGTCCTGCCCGATCCAATGCGGGCGATTGCGGATTCACAAAACCACCGGAGCGGACTTAAGCTGGATCAAACAATAAGTCCTGAGGCAGGGCAAACACCAGTGGGCGCAACGCCGCCCTGATCGAGCAGTCAGACGTTCAGTCACGGGGCACGGGCCGCCCCGCTAGGTTTGCACAGCCTCGACAGGTTTGGGGGCAGGCATGACATGGCAAGCACTTTGGAGTGCGGATAGCCAGATCCGGCGGATGGATTCAACCCAGCCGGCCGCCCGACTGGACTGGGGCACATTGTTGCTGGAGTTTGACCTGTGGCAGTTCGGGCAAGCCCGCGCGGCCCGGCATCAACCACTGCTTTGTGTTTCACCGCCACATGACCCAACGAGAACGTTCACCATCGATCCGGGTCCGGACGGCCGTTTACATCTGTTGCGACGCCAAGCGCGTGACGTCAGCCATTTGTCGATTGGGCTGGGGCGCGAACAGATCTCTGGCATACTCCGGCTAACCTATCACTGGGACACACGCCGAAGCCGAAGCCTGCTGACGGCGGAGAATTTGACCAAAGGTACAATCCGTCAGCAAGAAGACCACCATGCCCTGCCGATGTTGGCTGATGAGGTCACCGGCATCTTTGCCTCGGCGAACGTCATGCGTCACGCCGCCATTGATTGGATCGGACTGGCGGATCACTGGCAAACCATCGGTCCACTGCCGGGGTATGCGCCCGGCACTGACATATTGACGCCGGACGGCTTACGCCGGATCGAAACACTTGCAGCAGGTGATCTCGTTACGACGGCTGACCACGGGCCACTTCCGTTGCTTTGGCAGGGTCGGGTTGCGCTTCCGGCAATGGGGCAATTGCGCCCGGTTCGGTTGATCGCACCCTATTTCGGCCTGAAACGCGATATTCTCGTCCAACCAGGTCAGCGTTTTGCGCTGTCAGGCCCGGATGTGGAATATCATTTCAACGAAGAAGCCGTGTTGGTCGAGGCGCGGCAACTGGTCAACGACCAGACCGCGATTTGGGGGCCGAACGCGACGGTTCTGCCGAGCCACGGGTTGCTCTTTGATCGGCACGCACTGGTTCAGGCGAACGGGATCTGGAGCGAGAGCCTGTATCTTGGTCGCATCGGGCGAAACCCAGACCTTGCGCGCACGACGGCGCCCGCCGCGTTAGGGAAAATCTTAAAGCTACCCGAACATGGGGCACTGGTGCGCCGGGAATTGCTGGACTACGAAGCACAAATACTGAACCTTTCACGCTTGCGCAGCCGCGCGCCCCTTGCTGCCTGAACGGCCAACCCGTGACAAATGCCAGCCCGAGCCTTGCTCAAAGATCGAATGTCGCAAAAACTGGCGCATGGTCTGACGGCTTTTCCCACCCGCGCGCCGCACGCAAAACCCGACTGGAATGGCCTGCGTTGGCAATATCCGGTGTGGCCCAGACGTGATCCAGCCGGCGCCCTTTGTCGGCGCCATCCCAATCTGCCGCACGGTAAGACCACCAGCTGTACAAAAGCCCGTCGGGAATGTCCTTGCGCGTGATGTCCACAAATGCGCCTGCGTCTTGCGCTTCGGCCAGCTTCTCAACTTCGATCGGCGTGTGGCTGACGATCTTCAAAAGCTGTTTGTGGCTCCAAACATCATCCTCTCGCGGGGCGATGTTAAGATCACCGACCAATATGGCCCGCTTAGGCGGTTCAGCGTGAAAATGGTCGCGCATTTCGGTCAGATAGTCGAGCTTTTGGCCGAACTTTTCATTCTGCGTGCGGTCAGGAATATCGCCGCCAGCAGGTACATAGAAGTTGTGAACTGTAACCCCATTCTCCAGCTGGGCTGCGACATGGCGTGCGTGACCGAGATTGACGAAATCATGTGCTGACACCTCTTGCATCGGTATCTTGGACAGGATCGCCACACCATTGTAGCCCTTTTGCCCTCTGGCAACGACATGCTTGTAGCCAAGGTCCGCAAAAGCATTTGTCGGCATAAGCTCGACCGGGGATTTGCATTCTTGCAAGCACAATACGTCAGGCGCTTCTTCGGTCATCAGCTTGGCCACTAGACCTTCACGCAGGCGAACTGAATTGATGTTCCATGTGGCGAGTGTGAAGGACATTGCGCGCTCCTGTATGGCTGGGTCGCGTGACCTTATCCGCGCCGAAGGCAGTGGGCAACGCACGCATTTGGCATTCCCGGTTTTCGCATGCCTTTCAGGTCGCTATAGTCTTTGGATGCTGCAATCCCGGAGTGAGCCTATGCGTTTTATGATTTATCTAGCACTTGTAGCGTTTTGGACTGTTCCCGCAGTCGCCCGCACCCTTGATCCTACCGATGCTGCCGCACTCGACAAATCCGTCAGTGCATATCTTCAGGCTGTTGGCAAAGGCGACGCTAAGGGCATTGTCGCTGCTTTGCCGCCGCGCATCCTAAATGTTTATGCCGGTGCGACTGGAATTGAGATGAGCAAACTGCGCACCACACTGGAAAAGCAGACGCAAGCGCTGCTCAAAGGCACAAAGTTCCGCGATCTCTCTGCGGACCAGACTGATCTGGATGCGACCGATGAGGTTTTGTCTGATGGCGAGACGGTCACCTGGATTGTCGTGCCGTCTGCCTTTGCGGCTGTCACTGACAGCATCGTGACACAGCACCTTCAGCCATTGCTGGCAATCAACGAAGGCGGCAAGTGGTACTTTCTGCGCATAGAGGGGCCGGACTCTCAGGCATTAGCAGCCCTTGCCTATCCGTTCCTGGCTGATCAGGAATTGCCCGCTGCAACGGCGACTTCGCCTTAACCACTCTCACCGATCAAGACAAAAAAAGGCCGGGCACGAGGCCCGGCCAGTCCAACAGGGAGGATGCCGCATCATAACCCCGGTGCGGCGAAGGGAACTTATGCAACCAGTCTATAGCCGCCAGATTCGGTCACAAGAAGGCGCGCATTGGACGGATCTGGTTCTATTTTTTGGCGAAGACGGTAAATGTGTGTCTCTAATGTGTGCGTGGTGACCCCGGCGTTGTATCCCCAGACCTCATGTAACAGCACATCTCGTGCCACCACACCTTCTGTAGCGCGATAGAGAAACTTGAGGATATTGGTCTCTTTTTCCGTCAGGCGAATCTTCCGTTCCTTTTCGTCGATCAGCATCTTCATTGCCGGTTTGAACGTGTAGGGCCCTAGCTGGAAGATCGCGTCTTCTGATTGCTCATGGGTTCTAAGCTGCGCACGGATCCGAGCCAGTAATACGGGGAACTTGAAAGGCTTGGTAATGTAGTCATTGGCACCGGCATCCAGGCCAAGAATTGTATCGGCATCGCCGTCATGACCGGTCAGCATCAATACGGGGCATTTCACGCCTTGCTTGCGCATTTTCTTGCAAAGCTCGCGCCCGTCAGTGTCAGGCAGGCCGACGTCGAGAATAACCAGGTCATAGATCCCAGCCTTGATCTTCTCGATACCTTCAGCGCCATCAGCCGCCTCAAACACGTCAAAGTCTTCTGTCGAGACAAGCTGCTCGGCCAGAGCCTCGCGCAGATCATCATCGTCATCCACTAGCAGGATTTTCTTCACATTGGCCATCGCACTGCCTCCTTCGTTATGTAACAGATGCGGTCTTGGGGCCAAATCGACAAGTCACGCCACTGCGAAGTCACGCGCTCGTGTCGCTTGCCCGGGAAATGTTTCAATTTATGTCCGCTCAGACTATCTAAGGGCAATGAAACCCACGCGGATGTAACATGAATCTTGGACCTGATATCGTTGAACGGCTCAACCGTGCCCGGGCGGACCTTCGTATGGGGGTGCCGGTTGTCATCGTATCGGGCGGTCAGGGCGTTCTGGCGGTGGCGGCCGAGGCGCTGTTGCCCAACCGATTTACGGCAATGAAGGCGCTTGGAAGCCTCACGCTTGTCATCACTGCGCGCCGTGCTGAAACACTCAGGGCACGCGCCTATGATGGCGATGTGGCGCGTCTCGTGGTCCCCCGTGACAGCGCCGCCGCGTGGGTTGCCGCAACCGCCGATCCGGCGGGTGATCTTTTAAACCCGATGAAAGGCCCATTTGAAAGTGTGCGAGACGGAAACGCCGCGCTTGCGCGCGCTACAATCGCGCTAGTGAAGTCCGCACGCCTTCTGCCTGCGGTCTTGCTTGCGCCCGCGGTCGATCCTATGGGACTTGCCGCCGCAGAAGGTCTGACCCTAATCGACTGGGACGTAGCCGCGCCCGAGCTTACGCGCACCAGCGTATTCCACCCGGTTATCTCGGCACGTCTTCCCATGGCAGCCGCCGAAGCCGGGCGGCTTCACGTATTTCGCCCCGAAAATGGCGGTGAAGAGCACTACGCTATTGAAATCGGCAAGCCGCCACGGGACCACGCGGTACTCACCCGGCTTCACTCTGCCTGCTTTACCGGCGATATCCTTGGCAGCCTGAAGTGCGATTGCGGACCGCAGCTGCACGCGGCGCTCGCCCAGATGGGCGATGAGGGCGGCGGCGTTCTGCTCTATCTCAATCAAGAAGGCCGGGGTATCGGCCTTGCCAACAAAATGCGCGCCTATTCCTTGCAAGATCAGGGCTTCGACACTGTCGAGGCCAATCATCGGCTGGGGTTCGAGGATGATGAGCGCGACTTTCGCATCGGCGCCGGGCTGCTGCAACGGCTCGGGTTCAATGCCGTTCGGCTTTTGACAAACAACCCCGCGAAAATCCAGATGATGGAGGCGATGGGCGTTTCCGTCACCGAGCGCGTGCCGCTCAAGGTGGGTCACACGCGGCACAACCAGGCCTATCTTGCCACAAAGGCCGCCAAATCCGGGCATCTGCTGTGACCTCACCCGGTTTGAAGCTGACACCGATGGGTCTACGCTTTCTTGGCCGCACGCTTCCGGTCAGCATCGGGCGCGGCGGTATAGCGGTGGCCAAGCAGGAAGGCGATGGTGCAACACCTGCAGGCACCCACCGGATCATTGGCTTGCTTTACCGTCCCGACCGGATCGCTGCAAAAACACTGCCACCATGGGCAAAACCGATCAATCTTGAGGATCGCTGGTGCGACGCGCCCGACCATCCGCACTACAATCACCTGACACGTAAACCCTTTGGCAAAAGCCAGGAACGACTGCGCAGAGCAGACCCGCTCTATGATATCATCATGCCGCTGGACTGGAACTGGCCAGAAGCCGTTCCGCATCGGGGGTCTGCGATCTTCATCCACCAATGGCGCCGTCCGGGCTATCCAACGGCCGGGTGCCTTGGGCTTGCCCGGGACGATCTGCTGTTTATCGCCCGCAACACTGTCCCCGGCACCGAAGTATCCATACCGCCCCGCTGATGCCCGTAAATCAACGCTAAGACGCGTAGTTGCGAGCGCCAAATATTGCAGAGCCCACGCGGATATGCGTGGCGCCCGCCGCAATTGCGGCTTCGAAATCCGCGCTCATCCCCATTGAGAGACCCGTAAGCCCGTTGCGCACCGCGAGGTCCGCCAGATGGGTGAAATGCGGCGTTGACGGTTCGTCTTCCGGCGGGATGCACATCAATCCGCTGATCGGCAGATCCATCGCCCTGCATTCGGCAATGAAGGCATCGGCGTGATCCGGCATTATCCCCGCCTTTTGTGGCTCAGCCCCGGTATTCACTTGCACGAACAGCTCAGGGCAAGCGCCCCGAGCCGCCGCCAGACGGGCCAGCTTTTGAGCCAATGATGGTCGGTCAAGTGTATGAATCGCGTCAAACAACTCTAAGGCCAGCTTGGCTTTATTGGTTTGCAATGGGCCGATCATATGAACCGCGACGGGTCCAAATCTGGCGCGCAGATCCGGCCACTTACCTGCAGCCTCTTGGACGTAATTCTCGCCAAATACCCGGTGACCTTCGCCCAACACCGCTTCAACCCGTTCAAGGGGCTGGACTTTTGACACTGCAATCAGCGCAACCGATCCTTCGGCCCGGCCAGCTGAGCGTTCGGCCGCCCGGATCCGGCTGCATATCTCAGTCAGTGACATGACCTGCTTCCCGAAGGGCATCCAGCATCGGCTTCAATTCCTTCTCATAGCGTTGCCAAGACTGTACCGACCCTTTTGAGATAGGCTGGCGCGCCTGAAAGACGCTGAGCGTTTGGACTTTGCGCTTGTTTTCATGAAAATCAAGGCAAGAATCCTCCCACTCCAAACCGCAAGCCGCAATCAACTTGCGTGTTTCTTCTTCGGGGTTGGCGACAAGGTCTTCGTATTGAACCTCATAGAACCAGTCCGGCACCAGTTCCCGCCAGAAATTCACCATCTCCACAAAGGTGCTGTAGTATTGGACGAGATCCAACTGGTCATACGCATATAGATGCGTGCCATCCGGGAATTTGTTCTTGTAAATCGACAAGAGATTGTCGCGCGGGTCACGTCGCACCAAAACGAACCGGGCCTTGGGCATGGCAAGCTTGATCGGCCCGATATGCATATAGGTCAAAATGGCCTTGTCAGTGATGTGCGGTGTATCCGGAAACTGGGTTCGAAGGTGGGCTTCAAGGGCGCGCCCCAATTCCGAGAATTCTGTCAGGGAGACATTTGACAGTTTGCGAACTTCGTTCTTGTGCGCCAACAGGCTTTGAATGGCTTTGGCGGCACTTGCAATCTCACCCGCCCCTGTGACCGTAGAGTGGCTTGAGATAATTTGTTCCACTAGTGTTGTCCCGGACCGCGGCATTCCCGTCACGAATATGGGCGCATAATTCGTTGCATCCGGGGTGCTGATATCGTGATAGTCAATTTCACCGTAGGCTTCTTTGTAGCGAAGAATTTCCCGCTTTCTGGCATTCATTGAGTGTGGATTGGATTTGCGAACCAATGCGTTTGCAGCGTCCAGATACTCGAAAGAGCGGGCATAATCTTTGGTGTCTTCCAGACACTTGGCAATCGCAAAGGCAATATGCATACGATCGGTGTCTTCCAGTTTTTCGGTGTCGTAGATCTCTATCATTCTGGGCAAGATCGGGTCGTCGGAACTGATCTTTTTACCCGCAACATACATCCGGTAGACGTCGCCCCGGTTTGGTGCAAGTTCCATGGATTTCTCAAAGCTTGCCATCGCTTCGTCAAACCTGCCAAGTGTCTGAAGAAGCTCGCCCATACCGCCCAAAGCCGGCGCGAAATCGGGGGTTTCACTTAAGACTTCAGCAAGAACGGCATAGGCCGCTTGGTCGTCACCAAGCCGCGATTTGGTCATCGCATATGCAGTCCGCGTGTTGGCTGGCAGTGGGGTCGCAGAAAGGTCTATCGCCTTTTCAAAGGCCGCATTGGCCTTTTCGGCATCATGCGCACGGATATTTGCGTTGGCGATCGCCACCTGCACAGGGACAGATTTTGGATCAATCTTTTCCGCCCGCGCAAGCAAGGGCAATGCCGCATGGTGTCGGTTGATACGCACCAGCGCGTCCGAAAGATCAACCAATGCCGGCAGTAGTCCCGGAGCCAGAATAACCGATTTTTTCAGAACCTCAGACGCTTCATCCGGGCTATCTTGTTCAAGCAGCAATCGGCCCAGATGATTATAGGCCTCTGCGTATTTCGGATCGAGATGGATCGCGAGCTGATAAGATCTACGGGCAAGTGCCGTTTTGCCCAATGCCGATTGCGCGCTGGCCAGAACATTTGCGGCTATAGCCGATTGCGGGTGTTTCTTAAGGGCCGCAGACGCCATCTTTTCAGCCTCAGAGAACCGCTTTGATGTCATTGCCGCTACCAATGCGCCCATGTTTTTTGAACTCAGACCGCCGGTCTTGGGGCGTGACGAGCGCCGAAGAACACCAAAACGGTCCTGTAGTACAAGCTTGGCTGGTACGTCGATCGGGGCTTTGGACAGGCGCGTCAGGAACTCTTTTTCCTGTTCTTCATCCGCAGCCAGCGCGGCCGCTTCGGCCCAGGCCTGCCAGTAAGTCAATTTTTCGGGCTTCAGCTCCGCCGCCCGGCGTAGGTATTTTAGTGCCCCTGCAGAGCGGTCTCCGGCGATCATGACACGCGCAATCTGGAAGTGTGCTTCAGCAACATTCGGATCTACAGCAAGAACCTGCTTAAAGCCCTGAACGGCTGCATTAAACTTCCGCGCGTTCAAATCCGCTTGAGCCTTCGCAAAGATCGCGCGGATGTGTGTCTGGCTTTGTAGAAGCATGTGTTGACCTGTTGGGAAGACAATATCGGGGGACCATATCGAGGTGCCAATGTGATGTCGAGTTGGCGCTTCGGGTCAAAATTGATCCACAGCTCAAAAAAGAAAAGAGCGGGCCAAGGCCCGCTCTTTCCTAAGTCAATTGTGCAGTCAGATCAGAACGAAAGACCCAGACCTGCGGACCAGTGCGAACCTGCATCGCCGTAAGGCGAGTCAACATTGCCGCCGTCGCCGTAGCCAAGCATCGCAACTGCGCCGCCGCCGAGATCGTAGTTCACACCAAGGCCGAAGCCGTCAGCGTCAGGGCTAGCAGCAGTGTCGCCGGACCATTCGCCGTAGTTGGCTTCAAGCAACAACGCGCCAGTCCGGTAACCAACACCGATACCGACCCAGTCACCGCTCCAAGTGCCGGCGCCGAAGTCGCCTGTGGCGTAACCGAGGTTGACACCCAAGCCATTGGCCAATTTCAACTGAACCGAAAGAGCGGTCTGGTCGACGTCCATCGGAACGGCGCCAGCAACTACGCCAGTGCTGCCAGACTGATAACCGAGACCAACTGCAACACCGGTTCCGCTAAAGTCACCCGACCATTTCACACCAAGGCCGAGTACGGCGTCGCCGCGAACATGCCCAAGGTCGGCGGGGGGGCCGGCAACGAAGGCGCGATCAGACTCGTCGTCCAATTCGGCCGAGATAGCAACCGCGAAGTCACCGAACGAATACTCGTAGCGCATGACTTGACCGTCATGAACACCGTCGAGACCGGTGAAGGAGTAGTAGCCAGCATGGCTTGTGTTGTCGTCAGCAAGTGCCGAACCAAACGCAAGTTCTGCTGCAGCCCAATCGAGCGCGCCGTCGGTGTCACCCAAGGTAACTTTGCCGAACGAACCGGAAACCCAAACGGAAGAGTCGTTTTCGGTCGCGCCGGCGACGCCGCCGCCATTCGGGTTGATCGAGTCACCGTTCAATTCGTCGAGATCGATGGTTGCGCCGAACTCGAGACCGTTGTCCGAAGCGCCCGAAAGCGAGAATTTGACGTCGATGTCGTTGTGAAACTGAGTTTCAACGCCGTCGCCGCCCGAAATACCGATTTCGGCATAACCGGACAGAGATACTTCAGCAGCCGCAGCGCCGGCGAAGCCGACAAGAGCGGTGGAAGCAAGAAGAAGTTTTTTCATTTCGTATTCCCTCGTGTGTGTCAAATGCAGGCCCAACTCAGGGGAATCCGAATTGGGTATGCGTCTATTTCTGCCCTTGGCCGCCGCAATGCAACGGAAAGGACGGGGGGGAGGGGAAGAGTCAGCCGCGATGGTGCAGTCTTGCCACAGTTATCCCACCCGGCCCGGTCATATTGCGCGAAGTCTCTGACCGGAAAAGCCTTGTTCACGCGCGGGCGCTCGGATAGACAGCAAAAAATGGCAGTCGCGGGGTGGGTCATGCAGGTCCAATACATTATGCGCGGGGCGATTCTCGGCGGACTTCTGGTCAGCCTTGGCGCCTGCAATGGTATAGGATCGGGCGACAGCGGGTTATTTCGCCGCAATAGCGCCCCGGCAACGGATGCCGCGACGCTGGATGCGCGGGTGCGCGCTGAAGATCAGCAAGCCAAAATTGCCGCGTCATCACCGGTTAAGAAGCGCGGCACGATTTGGGATCTGTTTTCCAACAACCAGGATCCGAACAATACCGTTGAAGTGAATAAGTATCTTTGGCAGGCCTCGCTGGAAATACTGAACTTTCTTCCAATTCAGTCAGTTGATCCCTTCTCAGGCGTAATTGTCACCGGTTACGGCACGCCTCCGGGCGGGGGGCGCGCGTACCGTGCCACGATCTATGTTCAGGATCCGGCATTGGATGCGCGTTCGCTGAAACTGGCGCTGGCCACGCGCGGCGGATCAGTGGATGCAGCGACCGTTCGGGCAGTTGAAGATGCGATTTTGACACGCGCACGCCAGTTGCGGATACGTGACAGCAAACTCTGACCGCGCAGGGGCATCACACCCCTCCCTGATATATTTTGCCTAAGTGAAAGCAGCCGGGCGAAGCACTGGACCTTGGACGCGGCGCTTGTATAACCACGCTTGCCAGTGCTGAGGAAATAACAATGCAGCGATACGATCCCGCGGTAATCGAAGAGAAATGGCAGCGCGCCTGGGAAGATGCCGGGTGCTTTACCGCCCGTCGCGATCCTGCGCGTCCAAAATACTATGTGCTGGAGATGTTTCCCTACCCATCGGGCAAGCTGCATATCGGCCACGTCCGTAACTACGCCATGGGCGATGTGGTGGCACGTTACAAATCATCATGCGGATTTTCCGTGCTCCATCCCATGGGGTGGGACGCGTTCGGCATGCCCGCAGAAAATGCCGCTATGGAAAAGGGTGTGCACCCCGGCACGTGGACACGGCAGAATATCGCCGCGATGAAGGCCCAGTTCAAACCGCTTGGCCTGTCGCTTGACTGGAGCCGCGAATTCGCGACCTGCGATCCCGAGTACTATGGCCAACAGCAATCGATGTTCATCGACTTCATGGACAAGGGTCTGGTCTACCGTAAGAACGCGGTGGTGAACTGGGATCCGGTTGATATGACCGTTCTGGCCAATGAACAGGTCATCGACGGCAAAGGTTGGCGGTCAGGTGCCGAGGTTGAGCGGCGCGAGTTGACGCAATGGTTCTTCAGAATCAGCGATTTCGCCGAAGAGCTGTTGGACGCCATTGACGGGCTGCAGAACTGGCCCGCAAAGGTCCGGTTGATGCAGCAAAACTGGATCGGCAAAAGCCGCGGCTTGCAGTTCAGCTTCAAAACCAAGGGCGCGCCTGCAGGGTTTGATGAGATTGAGGTCTATACAACCCGCCCCGACACCTATTTCGGCGCCTCTTTTGTTGGCATTTCGCCAGACCACCCTTTGGCGAAAGCACTGGAGGCACAGAGCCCCGATATAGCGGCGTTCTGCGCGGAATGCCGCAAAGGCGGCACCACCGCCGAGGCTCTGGAAAAGGCGGAAAAGCTGGGGCGAGACACAGGCATTCGGGCAACCGTCTTCGGCACCGAACAACTGCCGGTCTATATCGCGAATTTCATCTTGATGGATTATGGCACCGGGGCGATTTTCGGCTGTCCGGCCCATGATCAGCGAGACCATGATTTCGCGCGCAAATACGACCTGCCGATCATTGACACATTCCGGCCTGCAGGGGCCGATCGTGGCGATGATCATGTGATGCCTGAGATTTTGGCAGCGCCCTACGTACCCGGAAAGGACGAAGTTGTTGAATTCGTTCGCGC
>JBARVN010000191.1:0-15990 GCA_049646285.1 Albidovulum sp.
CGCGCTATTTCCCGCAGCAAGGCGAAACCATGGCCGAAAGCGTTGAGCGTGAGGTGCGCGCCGTTCGCGGCAGCCTCGGCTGTGTTGATATGTCAACCTTAGGCAAGTTCGAGGTTACAGGCCCGGATGCAGACGTTTTCCTGTCACGGCTCTATTGCAATGGGCTTGCAACGCTGCAGCCGGAACGCCTGCGCTATGCGCTGATGCTGCGCGAAGACGGCATCGTCTTTGACGACGGCGTTGTCGCGCGACTGGATGATGAGCGTTACCTCGTTACGGCCACGACGGCACGCGCGGGGTCTGTGTGGCGCCATATGCAAAAGTTGTTGCAAGTGGATTGGACCGATCTTGACGTAACCCTTGCGCGGGTCAGCGATCACTGGGCCTCGCTCGCCATCGCCGGGCCTGAGGCGCGCAAACTGCTGCAGGCCTTGGCACCGGACTTCGCCGCTGATCGTGCCGCCTTCCCGTTTGCCGCCATCCGCGAAGGGTGTCTTGGCGGCGATCTGCCGGTGCGGGTCTTTTCGGTCAGCTTCTCGGGCGAGCTGAGCTATGAGATCAACACGCCCGCCGGTTTCGCGGACGAACTGTGGCGACGTGTGATGCGGGAAGGGGCGCGCTGGAAAATTACCCCTTACGGGCTTGAGGCACTGGATGTGCTTCGCATCGAAAAAGGCCATCTTTCGGTTGGCACCGAAATTGACGGGCGGCGCACGCCGGACGACCTGGGCCTTGGCAAAATGGTGGCCACAAAGAAGGATTTTGTCGGCCGCGCCCTGTTGGCCCGCCCGGCGCTTCTGGCCGAGGGCCGGCCACAACTGGTTGGGCTGCGCGCGGCAGGTGGTGCTGGGGCGATACCAGCTGCGGCCCATCTGACGGACCAGCCGATGGGAGGCGATACCCCGCCGGTGTCGCAAGGCTACCTGACCGCCGCCATTCACAGCCCGACACTTGGGCATGCGATCGCGCTTGGCTTTTTGGCCAATGGCCGCGCCCGGATTGGTGAGCGTCTTTGGGCAGTGTCCCCGATCGCCGGGACATTGGCAGAAGTCGAAATCACCCCGGTTTGCGCCTTCGACCCCGAGGGAGAGCGACTGCATGGCTGACCTCTTGAAACCTGCGCCCGCAACCGATGCCAAGGGCTATCTCGACCGACGGCTCGACCTTCGGCTGGATGAGGAATTTCATCCCGTAAGCGAGCTTGCCGCGCCAACACAAGCCGCGATGAACCATGCGCTTCGCGAAAGCGGGCTAACGCTTCCCATCGGCCAGCGGTGCGCCACACCGACCGGCCAGTTGATCCGCCTTTGGCCAGCCCGGCTCTGGTGTCTTGGTGCGGTGCCAACCGATCTGCACTTGCGCGAAACCGATATGTCACACGGCCACACACTCTTGCGGCTGCGCGGCCCCGGCGCGCTGCACTTTCTGGCCGACTACAGCAGTGCCGATCTGCGCGCAGCACCGATCCGCAGCGCGGCTGCGATCCGCTGCGCGATTGGCGCTTATGTCGCAGTTCTGTGGTGGGTGCACACCCGCGATGTGACCCTCGCAGTCGAGCGGAGCGTTGCGCAGAGCTTTGTCGATCATCTGCGGGACTTGACCCAGCGCCGCAACCCACATCACGTTTCCCAATAGGAGGAATTGGTCATGTTCATGAAAAACGCCTGGTATGTCGCTGCTTTGGACCATGAGGTGACCAGCGCCCCAAGACAGATCAAGGTTCTTGGCGAAAAGATTGTAACCTTCCGCACGACATCGGGCGAGCCGGTCGCCCTGATCGACGCTTGCCCGCACCGCAAGCTGCCGCTCTCCAAAGGTCGCGTAAAGGGTGACACCATTGAATGCGGCTACCACGGGTTGACCTTCGATTGCGCTGGCACCTGCGTGCGCGTTCCGGGGCAGGACCGTATACCAGCACGCGCCAATATCCGCTCTTATCCGGTCGTGTCGCGCTATGGGCTGATCTGGATCTGGATGGGCGATCCGGCACTGGCCAACCCCGACAAGATTTTCAAAGTCGAGCATTATGACGATCCGGCCTGGGGTATCAATCGTGGTGATGCGATCCCCTTCGCGTGCAACTACCTTCTGATCACCGACAACCTGCTGGACCCAAGCCATGTCGCATGGGTGCACCAGTCATCCTTCGGCAACACCGCATGCGAAGAAGAACCGTTGGACGTCGAAGGCACCGACAGCGGTGTCATCGTCTCTCGGTGGATGTATGATGTCGAGGTCGCGCCCTTCTACAAAAAGCTGGTACCTTTTGAGGGCAATTGCGACCGCAAGCAGCATTACGAAGTCCGCTATCCTTCGCATGCCTATATCAAGGCGGTCTTTACCCCCGCCGGCACCGGCGGCGACGAAGGCAATCTGCCCGAGGGCCAGTATTTCCAGATGGACAGCTACAATTTCATGACCCCGATCGACGAAAGCACAACCCGCTATTACTGGTTCCAGACCCGCAACATGCATCCGGGCGACAAGGCGATATCGAAGTACATGAGCGACTCGGTTCAGATCGCCTTTGAAGAGGATCGCGAGATCCTGATCGAAGTGCAAAAGGGCATCACGGATACGGCCAGCCGACCAATCGACATTGCCATTGATGCAGGCCCGTTGCTGTACCGCAGGCGTCTGCAAAAACTGATCAATGAGGAACACAAAGAAACCGAAGCGGCCTGACCCATATGCAGCACATTCTCAGGACCGGGACCTCGGGGCAACAGATGCAGCCCTATGGGTCGCCCGCGGCCGCACCGGGCGTTGCGTCGTACCGGTCTTTCCCCCATGATCACGCGGACCCAGAATGCAAAGGCCGCCACCCATGATGCCGATCCTCGTTCTTAACGGACCCAATCTGAACCTGCTCGGCCAGCGCCAGCCTGAAATCTACGGGCGAGATACTCTTGCCGATGTCGAGGGGCTTTGTGCCCGTGTGGCCGATGAACATGGCTTGACGGCACAGTGCCATCAATCCAACCGGGAATATGAGCTGATCGACTGGATTCAAGGCGCGCGCGGCACCGCGTCGGCGATTGTGATCAATCCCGGCGCTTTCAGCCATACATCTGTGGCCTTGCTGGATGCGCTGAACGCCTATGAAGGCCCGGTGATTGAAGTGCATATTTCCAATATCCACCGGCGCGAAACCTTTCGGCATCATTCCTATGTCTCAGGACGGGCTGATGCGGTGATCGCAGGTGCTGGCATTCAAGGCTACGGCTTTGCGATCACGCGCGTCGCAACCCTGCTGAAAGCGTAAAATCTTAGCCCGAACTATTGGCAGCGCTTAACGGCTGTTTGCCTGAAAGGGTCAGACTGCGCGTTCACGTCGATTGTAAAGTACGGACGAGACCAGCGCCAAACCGATGAAGCCTGAGCCCAACACCCCGGTGATAAGTTCGGGCACATGCCACAAGGTTTGGGTAAACATGATCCCCGACAACACCAAAATAGAATAAAACGCGCCGTGTTCCAGATAGCGGAATTCGGCAAGGGTCTGGCGTTCGACCAGCATAATGGTCATGGCCCGCACATACATCGCCCCGATGCCAAGCCCGATGGCGATCAAAAAGAGGTTGTGGGTCAGGGCAAAGGCCCCGATCACGCCGTCAAAACTGAACGACGCATCCAGAACTTCCAGATATAAGAATGCCCCCAGCCCACCGCGGGCCGCCGTGCCGACGACGGCCTGACGCGCATCAAGGACATGGCCCAGCGCCTCGACCGATAAAAACGTCACCAATCCGCCAACGGCCGCAAAAAGAAACCGGCCGGAATCGGCTGCAGGCACCATAGCGGCAAAGATCAGTACCAAGATCAGAACGAACGCAACCTCCAACCCCCGCACGGAAGCACAGCGGCGCAACTGGCATTCGAGCGCGCGGATCCAATCCACCTCTTTGCCTTCATCAATGAAGTAATTCAGTGCCACCATCATCAGGAACGTGCCGCCAAAGGCCGCAATGGACAGATGGGCATCGCCGATGATGCGGGCATATTGATCAGGCTGAAAGGCCGCCAGCTTAACCGCCTCAACAGGGCCAATTCCGGCGGCAACAACCACGATCAGCAACGGAAAGACGATGCGCATCCCAAATACCGCGATCAATATGCCCCAGGTCAGAAACCTGCGCTGCCAGACCGGATCCATATCCTTCAGCTTGTTCGCATTGACGATGGCATTGTCGAAAGACAAAGAAATTTCCAGCACCGCCAGAACCGCCCCGATCAACAAAAAGCTGACGGCGCTGCCAAAGTTATTCCCATACCCCCACCCCAACCAGAACGATGCGGCCAGGCCCGCCAGGGTCACAGCAAAGGGCCAGCGGAAGTAATGTAAGGCTGTCGACATTTTCGTCACGATCCCCGGCCCGGTCAGTATCAGGCTCATTCAATCTGATAATGGGCACATAGGGCTGAGAGGGACAATGCACAAGATCGACGGAGGAGAGCGCAAAAAAAGGCTTTGCCGCAACGTGGTAGATCTACAACATCCATCCAAGAAAGACCCGCGAAATGCCGCGCACCTGCCCCAATCGCGCCCTGATTGCAGACGATACGGTATAGGAAGGTTTCGGAGGGTATCATGCAATTTCTTAGCCAGTTTTCTTTTGACGAAATCGCCGCCAGCTTTCTGGCATGTATGCTATTGCGTGAATTGATGATCCTTGGCCTGCCTGACAATGTTGCAGGCCCCGGCGGCTGGCTGGTCGATACCGGCGAAGAAGAGCTTTGATCCACCCGATACGGGAACAAGCCGGGTAGCCTTCTGACACCATTTGTGGTTTTCCTTGCGCCGGAGCGGCCTTGCCGCCTCTAACCCGCATGGACAGGACCACCTGATGGACGAAATCACCCCCATGGGCGCAAGCCCCCGCGAATTGCGGCTGGCTCTTGGTCGCTACGCGACGGGTGTCACTGTGGTGACAACAGTAGGCGCACGCGGCCCTTTGGGGATGACAGCCAACAGTTTCAGCTCTCTTTCGCTTGATCCACCTTTGATCCTGTGGTGTCCGGCGCGCGCATCGGCTCGTTTTGATACGTTCGCTTCAGCCAGCCACTATTCGGTGCACGTGCTGCGCGCAGATCAGTTGGATCTGTGCGAACGGTTTGCCAGTGCAGGCGACGATTTCAGCGGCTTTGATATTGCGTCCACACCCGAGGGCCTTCCTGCCCTGACGGGCTGCCTTGCCCGGATCGACTGCGCGGCTGAAGGCGTGCATGACGGCGGCGATCATGCGATCCTTGTGGGGCGGGTCCTGCGCGCCGAGTTGGGTCAAGGTGATCCCTTGCTGTTCTGGCACGGGCGCTACGGCGATTTCCAGCATCACGGCTGAGCCGGGGCATCCCCCATCAGATACCGCGGGCCTGCACCCTTTGCAGCAGCCTGATCGCCGGGATTATAAAGCGCGCAGTTTTTAAGCGACAAGCACCCGCAACCGATGCACCCATCAAGCTTGTCGCGAAAGGTTTCCATCAGCGTGATCCGAGTGTCCAACTCGGCGCGAAACCCTGTCGCCATGCGACTCCAATCATCAACATCCGGGGTACGCCCTTCGGGCAGATCAGCCAGCCGCGCGGCAATTTCAGTGATCGTGTAGCCCAGCCGCTGCGCGATCATCACGAAAGACAGGCGGCGGATGTCTGACCGCGCAAAGCGGCGCTGCCCGCCTGCGTTGCGCCCCGGGTGGATCAACCCACGTGCCTCATAAAACCGGATCGCCGAAACCGACAACCCGGTGCGGCGGGCCAGTGCCCCGATTGTCAATTCGCGCTCCATGATCAGCTTCCCGAAAGTTTCCCCTTGACCTCAAGTTAAGTTGAGGAATTACCAAACTCAAGCCCGCCTTAGAACGGGCGCTTAATCAAGGAGAATGACCATGCCCACGGCACGGCTTGAACATGTCAACATCACTGTCACCGACCCCAAGGCCACGGCGGCCACCTTATGCAAGCTTTTCGGCTGGTCTGTCCGCTGGCAAGGGGCTGCCATAGACGATGGTTTTACAGTGCATGTCGGCACAGACACCGACTATCTGGCGCTTTATAGACCCGGAAAACCGACCACTGGCCCTACTGAGCGCTACACCAAGCATGGCGCGCTCAATCATATCGGGCTGGTTGTGCCGGATCTGGATGAAGCCGAAAAGGCGGTGCGCAGCGCGGGTTATACAATTCACAGCCACTATGACTATGAACCGGGGCGGCGATTTTATTTCGACGGCGATGACGGCGTGGAATATGAGATTGTCAGCTACGCCGCATAGCCAGCGGTTCGGTTCTGAGCCCTGCCCTTTGCCGCCATCACGGCAAAGGGTGCCCCATCCGCCGCCCCTGTCAGCCGCGTGCGTATGGATCATCAAGGGCTTGCAAAAGCGTGCCCGAGCACGCCCCAAACCCGACCATGTAGCCATCGCCCATTGCCGCGCCCTCAAGTGTGAGCGTGTCACCGTCTTCAATAAAGCTGCGACGCTCGCCAGTGTCGAGGATCAAGGTTTCCTTACCGCCCCAGCTCAGCTCCAGCAACGATCCGCGGTTTTCCCGTTCGGGGCCTGAGATTGTGCCCGATCCCAACAGATCACCTGTTCGCATCGCACAGCCAGACGTCGTGTGATGGGCAAGCTGCTGCGCGGCTGAATAATACATCTCGCAGTAGTTTGTTCGGGCGATAACGCTCTTTGCCTTGCCTGCGGGCGCCAAAGATACGCTCAGGTCAATATCAAACAGCATCGGTCCGGTGTCTTTCAAGTGATCAAGCAGCTCGAACTCACGCGCGGGCGCGTCGCAGCGGAACGGCTCAAGTGCCGCGGTTGTCACGATCCATGGGCTGATCGTTGTCGCCGTGGCCTTGGCCTGAAACGGACCCAAAGGCTGGTATTCCCACGCCTGAATATCGCGGGCGGACCAATCATTGAGCAAGACATAACCGAAGATATTGTCATAGGCCTCTTGCACGGTGATCGGGCCGGTGCTGGGCAGACCAACGATGGCCCCCATCTCAAGTTCGATATCAAAACGCGCAGAAGGCGCAAAACGCGGTGCCGCGTCATTCGGCCCCTTCAATTGCCCCCAAGGGCGGCGCACCCCGGTGCCCGACACCACCACCGAGGACGCACGGCCATTATACCCAATCGGAATATGCAGCCAGTTCGGCGGCAACGCATTTTCAGCGCCCCGAAACATTGTACCGACATTGGTGGCGTGATGTCGGCCGGCGTAGAAATCCGTGAATTCCATCACCGTGATCGGCATATGCAGCGTGGCATCGTTCAGGGCGGTCAGGAACCGACCAGCCCTTTGTCGGTCTGCGCTACCTTCAGCGAGAATCTCAGTGAGGCGCGCGCGCAGATCGGACCACGCGGCACGGCCCAGCGCCATGAATCCGTTCCAAGCCGGTTCTTTGAACACGCCGCCAAAGGTGATCAATCCTGAGGCCTCAAGCGCCTGAACATCAAGTATATGATCGCCAATGGCCACACCGCATCTGGGGGCATCGCCCCCAACCGAGAAGACGCCATAGGGCAAGTTGTTCAGCGGAAACGGCGCATCCGCCCTGTTGGCGCTTTCAACCCATGAATGCAGCAGCTTTGTCATCTTATCATCTTTCCGTTGTCTTGTTGATCTGGGTGCGCGGCGGCAATCGCGGGCACGGACAGGGCATTGCTCTCAATGCGCGCGATTTTGGGATATGCGGACAGATCAAGCCCCCAACGCCGCGCATTATAGACCTGCGCCACAATACAAAGATCCGCCAGATCGGGCTGATCGCCAAAGGCAAACGGGCTTTCGGATCGCACTTGGGCTTCGACCGCCGTAAACCCTTCGGCCATCCAATGGCACATCCAGTCCTGCGCTTGTTCCGGCGCGGCCCCGAACCGGGCCTTCAGCTGTCCGATCACGCGCAAATTGTTGACCGGGTGAATGTCGAGCGCCACGATATGTGCCACCGCCATCACGCGCGCGCGTTCCAACACATCGGACGGCAGCAGGCGGGGGCTTGGCCATTGGCTTTCGATATAGTCAAGGATCGCCATGGACTGGGTCAGGACCGTGCCATCATCCAGCACCAAGCTGGGCACACCTTTACCGGGGTTCAGCGCCGCATACTCACAGCCGAGCTGTTCGCCTGCACCCAGATCGACGGGCACAGTCTCATAGTCCACGCCCTTCAGGTTCAAAGCCGCCCGCACCCGGTACGAAGTTGTTGACCGCCAGTAGGAATAAAGCTTCATTTCTTACCCGGCGTCCCATCGAATTTCTTCTCAAGGCTTGTCCAGCAATCGATATAGTCATCCTGCAAAGGCGCTTCCTTTCCAGCAAATTCAGTCAGATGCTGGGGAAAGCGGGTTTCAAACATAAAGGACATTGTATTGTCGAGCTTTTCGGCCGTGAGGTCTGCATTTGAGGCCCCTTCAAAGGCGTTTTTGTCGGGGCCGTGCGGCAGCATCATGTTGTGCAAAGAAATGCCGCCGGGGACAAAGCCCTTTGGTTTCGCATCATACTGGCCGTAAATATTGCCCATCAGCTCTGACATGATGTTCTTGTGATACCACGGCGGGCGGAATGTGTCCTCGGCCACCATCCAACGTTCACGAAACAGCACAAAATCGATATTGGCGGTGCCGGCCTGACCCGAGGGTGCCGTCAGCACGGTAAAAATCGACGGATCGGGATGGTCAAACAAGATCGCCCCAACAGGGCAATAGGTGCTGAGATCATATTTCACCGGCGCATAGTTGCCATGCCACGCAACGACATCCAAAGGCGATTGTCCAATGTTGGTGACATGGAACTGACCGCACCATTTAACCGTGACGGTCGAGGGTACGTCGCGGTCTTCAAACGCCGCAACCGGGGTTTTGAAATCGCGCGGATTGGCCATACAATTGGCCCCGATCGGGCCCCTGCCCGGCAGTTCGAACTTTTGGCCATAGTTCTCGCACACAAATCCCCGGCACGGGCCTTCGAGCACTTCAACCCGATAGAGCAGGCCACGCGGAATAATCGCAATTTCCTTGGGCGCAAGATCAATGATCCCAAGCTCGGTACAAAACCGCAAACGGCCCTGTTGCGGGACGATCAGTAATTCACTGTCGGCCGAAAAGAAATAACTGTCGACCATGCTGTTTGTCACAAGATAGACATGGGTAGCCATGCCCACCTGAGTGTTCACATCACCGGCCGTGGTCATGGTGCGCATGCCCATGATCCATGTCAGCGGCGCATCGCTCTGCGGCACCGGATCCCAGCGATATTGCCCAAGGCTGGTGACGTCGGGCGCGATGTTCGGTGCGGATTTCCAATAAGGAACGTCGATCTTTTGATAGCGGTGCGAATGCTTGACGGATGGGCGAATGCGGTAACACCAGGTGCGTTCATTTTGATGGCTCGGCGCGGTAAAGGCCGTGCCGCTCAGCTGTTCGCCGTATAGCCCGTAGTTGCACTTTTGCGGGCTGTTCATGCCTTGTGGCAAAGCCCCCGGCAAAGCTTCGGTTTCAAAGTCATTGCCGAAACCGGGCATGTAGCCTTGGTGCGGACCCGGTAACGAAGGGGCCTGAACCATGTGACTGGCCGTCCTATGCGTGTTCATCAGATCCTCCGAGAGATGAGAGGTGTGTCAAATAACAGTTGCTTTTGTAACTAACAACGGATTATTTTCGGAAGCAGGAGACACCCATGACCTTTTCCTTGCCGACATTTCTGCCTTACTTGCTCAATCAAGCCGCCGAAGCTGTCAGTCAGGAATTTCAGCACACTTATCGGGAACGCTACGGTATGCTGCGAACGGAATGGCGGGTCTTGTTCCACCTTGGCGTTTACGGCGACATGACCGCCAAACAGATCTGTAACCTGTCATCCACTCACAAGACCAAAATCAGCCGGGCAGTTGCAGCGCTTGAGGCAAAACGCTTCGCCACACGCAGAACCGATCAAAATGACCGCAGATTGGAACATCTGGCGCTGACCCGGTTGGGCAAGCGCGTGTTTGATGATCTGCACGAAACAGCGCGGCAGTATGAGGCAGATATTTCGGCAGAACTGTCCGTAGAAGAGCTGGATCAACTGCGCCTGATTTTGCAAAAACTCGCGCGGCCTTCAAAGTGACCACTGCGGTCATTTCCGGGCGGATTTCCCAAAGGCGATGCCCGCGCGGCACCCCTGCACTTGGACTGGTTCAGTGCCTTTGTTATGTCTGGCTGAACCAAGCGCGTTTCAATACAAATCCACCGGATGAACATGGCCACGCAAGAACAACCAGTTTCAATTACCCGGTTTAAACGTCATCTTGCACACACACAACGCGCTGACAGCCACACTTCTTGGATCGTGAACATGCCATGACCATCCTGACCACAACCCGAAGCCCAACGCTTGACCCTTTGCACGCCCTTCTGTCACGGGACGCCGAGGGCGTTATCGCCATTATTGCCGGTGTTGAAGGGCCGTCCTACCGCCCGGTGGGTGCAATCATGGCCGTGTTCAGTGAAACAGAACGGGTCGGCACGCTTTCCTCGGGGTGCATTGAGGCAGATATTGCCCTTCACGCCGTGCGTGCGCGCGCACTGGGGCATCCGGTGATGTTGCGCTATGGCCGTGGTTCACCCTTTGCGGATATTCAACTGCCCTGCGGCGGCGGGCTTGATATCTTGCTGGTGCCCGCACCTGATCGCAGCACTTTGGCGCAAGTCGTGCAAAGCCGCAGCGCCCGGCGGTCGATCACCCTAAACATCGACATCCAGACCGGCGCGATGACGACAAGCGAAACGGGCGAAACCGGGTGTCATAACGGAATGCTGCACCTGCGCTTCATCCCCGATGTCCAGTTTCTGGTATTTGGCAAGGGGCCCGAAGCAAGCACTTTCGCCGCATTGGTGGAAGCCGCTGGCTATCCGAATATCCTCTTTTCACCGGATCTTGAAACCCTTCAAGACGGCGAAGCGAAAGGCAGCACCACGCGGCACCTTATCGACCAGGCTTTTCCTGACGATGTGGTGGTAGACGAACGCACCGCTGTGCTCTTGTTCTTTCACGATCACGATTGGGAGCCGCCGGTGCTGCTGGGTGCGCTGAACACAACTGCCTTTTATATCGGCGCACAAGGCAGCCAGCGTGCACGCGACGACCGGTTAATGTCGCTCAGATCACTGGGGGCGGCAGAGCCGGACATCGCCCGATTGCGTGGCCCGATCGGTCTGGTTCCCTCTGCGCGGGATGCCGGAACCTTGGCTGTTTCGGTCCTTGCCGAGGTTCTCGGCATCGCAATGCAACAATCGGTCTGAAGCTTCGGTTCCCGGTGCTTGCGCTGTGGCCGTTACTGCGGGTGGCGGCGGCGCACACTGCCCGGACGATGGGGCAGAGACAGCCGCGCGTCATTGCGGGCGCGGCGCGAAATGATATTGCCTTTGGCAATCACGGTAAGGCGTTCGGCGCGCAGCCGAAGTGCCTCAACAGGGTTGCCTGCGTCGAGGATCACCAGTGAAGCGGTGTCGCCCACATTCAGCCCGTAGCCCTCAAGCCCCATGATCTGCGCATTTGCGTTGGTGACCATGTCAAAGCAGCGCGCCATCTCGGTCGGATGGGTCATCTGCGCCACATGCAGCCCCATGAAGGCCACATCAAGCATATCGGCGGTGCCCAGCGAATACCACGGATCAAGCACGCAATCCTGCCCCCAGCCGACGGTGATGCCATGTGCCTGCATTTCTTTCACCCGGGTCAGGCCCCGCCGCTTGGGGTAGGTGTCGTGCCGCCCTTGCAAGGTGATGTTGATCAGAGGATTGGGGATAGCCGTCATACCGGATTCCGCGATCAGCGGCAGCAGCTTCGAGACATAGTAATTGTCCATCGAATGCATTGAGGTCAGGTGACTTGCCGCCGCACGTCCGCCCAAGCCGTGGCGCGTGACCTCTGCGGCCATCGTCTCTACATGTCGGCTCATCGGATCATCCGTCTCATCGCAGTGGATGTCCAGCATCAGCCCACGCTCGGCCGCGATGCGGGCAAGGTCTTTGACCGAGGCGCCCCCCTCTTCCATCGTGCGTTCGAAATGCGGGATGCCGCCGATCACATCGACCCCCATGTCCAGCGCGCGGATGACATTTTCGTAGCCCGTCTTGGTCCGATAAAGCCCGTCTTGCGGGAAGGCCACGAGTTGCAGGTCGATATAGGGGGCGATCTGGCGCTTGACCTCCAGCATTGCCTCGACACCGCGCAGGTGATCGGGGGTCGTGTCGACATGAGTACGGATTGCCAAAAGCCCCATCGAGGCGGCCCAGTCGCAATAGGTCAGGGCACGGGCGACCATATCGTCGACCTTGGCCATGTCGCGCAGCTCGCCCCAAAGCGATATGCCTTCGAGCAGCGTACCAGAGGCATTCACGCGCGGCAGACCGTAGCTGAGTGTCGCGTCCATGTGGAAATGCGGATCGACGAAGGGCGGCGCGATCAGATCGCCGGTGGCGTCGATCACCTCGCGCGCGGTCCCCTCGACCCGGCCCACGGCCGCAATCCGATCGCCCTTGATGGCAATGTCGGAAACCGTGCCATCGGGCAGCGTGCCGCCTTTGACGATGAGGTCGAACATCTAACGTTCCCCTTTGTTGAACGGGATCATAAGCGCATTTGGAACTTCCGCGCGGCGCGACATCAGCACAAGAGCGAGGATGGACAGCACATAAGGCACCATAAGGAAAATCTGGTAGGGCACCAGCGCGCCCATTGGTGTTTGCTGAAGCCGCACCTGCAAGGCGTCGAACCCCGCGAACAGAAGCGCACCCAGCAGAGCCTTGCCGGGTTTCCAGGCACCGAAGACCACAAGCGCGATGCAAATCCAGCCGCGCCCATTCACCATCTCGAAGAAGAAGGACGAAAACGCCGACATGGTCAGAAACGCGCCCCCGATGGCCATCAGACCAGAGCCGAAGATGACTGCCCCCATGCGGATTGCGGTAACCGAAAGCCCCTGCGCTTCGACCGAAGCCGGATTTTCGCCTGCTGCACGCACCGCCAGACCAAGCGGCGTGCGGTAAAGGACAACTGAGACCGCGACCACGAGGACAAAGGCCAGATAGGTCAGCGGCGTTTGCGAAAACAGCGCAGGGCCAAGCAGGGGAATATCGCTCAGAACCGGGATCTCATAGGGCTGGAACGGGATGATCTTGGGGGGCGACGTCACTTCGGGCAGCGACAGCCGGTAGGCGAAGCTGGCGGTGGCGGTGGCCAGAAGGGTAATGCCAAGGCCGACAACATGCTGGCTGAGGCCGAAGGGGACTGTGAGGGTTGCGTGCAACGCTCCAAAAAGCATCCCTGCCAGCATCGCCACACACACACCGGCCCAAAGACCCGCGCCCAGATAGACAGCCATCCAGCCCGCAAAGGCCCCGATGACCATGATCCCTTCGATCCCGAGATTGAGCACGCCTGCGCGTTCGCAGATAAGTTCCCCAAGCGTTGCAAAGATCAGCGGCGAGGCGATACGGATCACCGCAGCCCAGAAGCTGGCAGACAGAAGAATGTCGAAAAGCTCCATGATCATTTCCACCGGATGCGGGCGGTTGTAAGCCGCAAGGCAAGAACCATGGTCAAGAGCGCGGTCGCCAGCAAAATATCGGCGATGTAGGTTGGCACACCGGCTGCGCGGCTCATGCTGTCAGCCCCCACGAAGATCCCGGCCACAAAGAGCGCTGAAAGGACCACACCCAAAGGGTTCAGAAGTGCAAGCATGGCCACGATAATTCCGGTGTAGCCATAGCCGGGGCTGAGATCCGAGGTCAGGTTGCCTTTCAGCCCCGACACTTCGGAAAAGCCTGCAAGGGCGGCAAGACCGCCCGACAGAAGGGCGGTTTTCACCAGCACTTTGCCCACCGGGATACCGGCAAAGCGCGCGGCTTCGGCGTTTTGGCCGACGGCGCGTATCTCAAACCCCAAGGTGGTGCGGGTCTGAATGATCCAGACGGCAACGGCTGCAAAGATCGCAAGGCCAAAGCCCCAATGCAGCCGCAACCCCTCGACGATACGTGGCAGGCGGGCGGCTTTGTCCAGGGCTTCTGATTTCGGCCATCCCATGCCCATTGGGTCCTTCATCGGCCCTTCCAGAAGCATTGAGACGATCAAGATCATGATGAAGTTAAAAAGCAGCGTGGTGACGACTTCATCAACGCCAAGCCGGGTTTTCAAAAGCACCGGGCCAAGCAAGACCAGCGCACCGGCCAGCATCGCTGCAAGTGCGATCACCGGGATCAGCAAGAGGGACGGCAAGCCAAGCGCGCCAGTGCCCAGAAGCACGGTGACAATGGCGCCCGCATAAAGCTGCGCCTCGGCCCCGATATTCCAAAGCTTGGCGCGAAAGGCCACGGCCACGGCCAGCCCGGTAAAGATCAAAGGCGTCGTTCTGTTGAGGGTTTCAAGAAGCGCAAATTTCGATCCGAACGCGCCTTTGAGGATCAGCCCCAACGTCGCAAAAGGATTGGCCCCCGCCAGAAGTGCCAGCAGCGAGGCGATCAATACTGTCAGCGCCAAGGCGCCTGCCGGCAGGCCAAAGCGGCGCAGCGCCGAGGGGTTGGCGATGGGTTCAAGCCGCATGGGCGCCCCCTTCGAAACCGTGGCCAGCCATCCAGATCCCAAGCTCGGCCGGTGTCTTTGATCCGCGCGCAAAGCCCGGCGACAGGTGGCCTTCGTAGATGACGTGGATCACATCAGACAGGGCCATCACCTCATCCAGATCTTCAGAGATCAGCAAGACCGCCGCACCGGCATCCCGCGCTGCGATCAGTTGGTTATGCACGAATGTCACCGCCCCGATATCAAGCCCCCGCACCGGCTGGTTGGCCAGGATGATCTTTGGCCCGGCCTCCAGCACCCGGCCAAGGATCAGCTTTTGCATGTTGCCGCCTGAGAGCAGCCGGATCCGGGCAGATGGGCCGGGGCAGCGCACGTCGTAAGTGTCGATGATCTTTCGGGCAAAACCTTCGGCCGCGGTCCAGTCCATCCAGCCCCGGCGGCTATAGGGCGCATCGGCGTAGCATTCGAGAACAGCATTCTCGGTCAGCGTGAAATCCGCCACGGTGCCGGTTTTGTGCCGATCCTCGGGGATACGCGCGATGCCCGCTGCAAGGGCCGCGCGCGGCGACCAGTCGCCGGGGCTTTCGGGATCAAGGATCATCGCACCCGTGGCGGGGCTTTCCAGCCCCCCGATCAGCCCGGCCAACGCCGCCTGACCATTGCCCGACACCCCGGCAAGTCCGATGATCTGCCCTGCCCGCAGCACCAGATCCACGCCGCCAAGACCAGGCGCATTGCCACGGCTCGGGGTCGTGACGGCTGCCAGCGACAGCAAGGGCGTACCGGGCGCACGGTCGGCCATCTTCGGAGGGGTGATTTCCGCGCCGACCATCATCTCGGCCAGCTTGTGCCGGTCCGTATCAGCGGTAGCCACCTGCCCAACCAGACACCCGTGGCGCAGCACCAAAACGCGCGACGAAATCGCCATCACCTCGCCCAGCTTGTGCGAAATGAAGATGATCGAAAGGCCAAGCGCCACGGCCTTTCTGAGGGTTTCAAAAAGCGCGGTGGTTTCTTGCGGTGTCAGGACCGCAGTCGGTTCATCAAGAATGAGAATGCGCGCGTCGCGGTAAAGCGCCTTGAGGATCTCAACCCGCTGGCGTTCGCCCACGGTCAGCGACCCTATTCGCGCATCTGGATGCACCGTAAGGCCGAAATCAGCTGACAGCTTTTCGACCTTGGCGCGCGCCGTGCGGATGCTAAGCCGGGGCGCCCAAAGCGAAGCCGTGCCCAGAAGGATGTTTTCCAGCACCGTCATATTGTCGGCCAGTGTAAAATGCTGGTGCACCATGCCGACGCCTGCCGCGAGCGCTGCGCGGGGATGGCCCGGCGGCATGCGTTGGCCGAACACTTCGACCGTTCCTGCATCGGCGGTGTAATGGCCAAAGAGGATATTCATCAACGTGGTCTTGCCCGCACCATTCT
>JBARVN010000192.1:0-10919 GCA_049646285.1 Albidovulum sp.
GAAGTGGCGTATCCCTTTACGAAAAAGGTGAATCTAAGATCAAAAGACAGGCTCGAACCCGGCAACGTCCGCTTTGCTTAGGAGAGACCGGTCATTTGGCCAAATCAATTGAACGACAAGATTGTCCCGCAGTTTACCAGTTCATGCCTGGCGCAGAGAAAGGCAGCTCATACTAGACCCGCCGTCCGAGGATCACGCGGCGAAGGTGCTTGAAGAGCCCATCCGGTGAATTCGGATTTTTCGCTGCACGCGCGCGCAGCACGAAAATGCTGCAAGAGCGTTCTAAGTGACGCTGCCGGGCGGCGGGAAAACCAGTCGTTCGCGAACATTGCAGCGAAGAATTTGGGGGCAACTCACAGGTCGCGGGACGAAGCCGCCTACGCTAACTTTCCTATATGGCGAAAGCCAGATTTCCCTCGTGTCATACGGAAATGGAGCTCAAGAGGGGTATCCATCTCTCATGCGGCGTTGGTCGGTGCTAAGCCCATTCTCCCGGATGCTGCGACCTGCACCGATGTCTGCAATATCCGATGAGGCCGCCGTTTTAAGTGTCGGCTTGGCTTGTCCCGTGAAGGATGGGCCGGTTAATTTTTAATACCTATTCATTTCCAACATGTTGCTGGAGTCCAACAGGATATGTTCCAAAAATTAATTCAACTTTCGGACGACGGTCTTTTCACCCTTTGCTGTACTCAAATGCGAGTGCTTTCGCCATGAGGTCCTATAGTCGTTCGGTCACTGACCGAGGGCGGAATAGCGACTATGCTTGGGTAGTCACCACTTTTTTGCGGGGGCTTGGTCGTTGAATACACGCGGCCAGGACTTGCTTGCTGTCGATGATCGGCGAATGGCAGGCTCCTCCTTTAGATAAATGGCGCGAAAAGTAAGTTAATCAGATATACCCTGCTTGGAGCATCTCCCAAATCTGGGCAAGCCGCGCACCTCTCGAAAGCACCGGAGAATTCGACCGATGCGGTCCAGCCGATCTTATGCGAATCTTGGATGGACCGCGCCGAGGTTCATGCCGTGGGTCAGGCTCTGGACCTTGCGGATGATCGTCTCGGCGTCGATGCCGTGATGGGAATAAAGATCGCCGATGGTGCCAGTCTGGCCAAAATGCTCGACCCCGAGTGGAATTGTCCTGTGGCCGCAAACACTGCCGAGCCAGGCAAGTGTGGCCGGGTGGCCATCAATGACCGTGACCAGCTTGCAATGGGCCGGCAGGTTTCGCATCAGGTTTTCGGCATGGCAGGTAGCGCTTTCGACACCGCGGGAGCGCGCCCTTTGCGCGGCAGTCCAGCCTGCGTTCAACCGATCCGCAGAGGTTACTGCCAGCACCCCAACATCCCGACGGCCCTCCCCGATCCTGCCGGCCGCTTTGATCGCCTCGGGTGCGACCGCGCCCTGATAGGCGATCACCACTTCGCAGTTCGGCCCGGGCTTGCGCAGCCAGTAGGCGCCGTCGATGGCTCCCTGGCGGAAATCCTCGGCCACTCGTTGTCCGGGCTGTTCTATAGGGTTGGTGGTCAGGCGCAAATAGACGGATCCGCCAGTCTCGTCGCGCAACCATGTACGTTCGTCCGGGTCGCCTTCGCCGTCCCGCTGCAGATAGTCAAAGGCCCATTCCATGATCACCGACAGTTCGTCGGCGAAGGCGGGTTCGAAGGCGGCCAGTCCGTCCTGGCTCATCCCGATCAGCGGCGTGCCCACCGATTGATGCGCGCCGCCCTCGGGGGCGAGGGTCACGCCGGACGGTGTACCCACCAGCAGGAAACGCGCGTCCTGGTAGCAGGCATAGTTCAACGCATCGAGACCGCGTGAGACGAAGGGATCGTAGAGCGTGCCGATGGGGATCAACCGCTTGCCGAAGAGGCTATGGCTGAGACCCGCCGCACCCAGAAGCAGCATCAGGTTCATCTCGGCGATGCCCAGTTCGATATGCTGTCCCTCGGGGGCAAACTCCCACTTCGCGGTGGATGGGATACGGTTTTCGATGAATGCATCGGTTTGCGCCGTCCGCGCAAAGAGCTTGCGGCGGTTCACCCAGGGGCCGAGATTGGTGGTGCCGGTCACATCCGGAGAGGTCGTCACGATGCGCGCCGCCAGTTCGCTGTCTCCTTTCGATAGGTCGTCCAGGATCTTGCCGAAGGCCATCTGAGTCGAGATTTCGCGCGAGGTGTCGATGGCGATCTCGGGCACCCGCAGTTTCGCATCCGTAAAGCGCCTTGCGCCCTTGGCGAAAAACGGCACGTCTGACAGGAAAGCGCGCAGTGCCGCGGGGTCGGCGACCGTGGCCAGCGGCTCCCATTCCTGCCCCTCCGGCACACCCATATGGGCTTGCCAGGCGGCGAACTGGGTTTTGTTCATCAACCCGCCGTGGTTGTCCTTGTGGCCCGCGATCGGTGTGCCCCAGCCCTTGATCGTGTAGGCAAGGAAACAGGTGGGCCTGTCATGGTCGGTACCGGCAAATGTATTGGCCATGGTGGCCACACAATTGCCGCCGAGGTTTTCCATCAATGCCGCCAATTCGTCATCGCTGCGCCGTTCGATCAGCGCGGTGACATCCCCCTGATCGCCCAGATCGTCCATCAGCCGCAGACGCCAGACCGCGCCGCCCATGAAGGTCAGCGCCGAATAATCCTGGTTGGGGCAGGCATCGATCCAGTCGCGCAACCTGTCGCCGCCCGGCTCTTCAAAGGCCGCACGTTGCAGCGCACCGTATTTCACCCGCACTACATCCCACCCGAAGGCGTCGAAAATCTTTTCGATCCGCTCGAACAACCCCTCGCGGACAATCCCGTCCAGCGACTGGCGGTTATAGTCGATTACCCACCATGTGTTGCGCAGGTCGTTCTTCCAGCCCTCCTGCAGGGCCTCGTAGATATTGCCCTCGTCCAGTTCCGCATCGCCCACCAGCGCCACCATCCGGCCCAACGGTACGTCCTGGCCCCAGCTTTTGGCCGCAATATAGTCCTGGATGATCGAGGCAAAGGACGTGATCGCCACACCCAGACCGACCGAGCCGGTCGAGAAATCGACATCGTCGATGTCCTTGGTTCGGCTGGGATAGCTCTGGACGCCGCCAAAACCGCGAAAGTTCTCCATCTTTTCGCGGGTCTGGTTGCCCATCAGGTACTGCATGGCGTGAAAGATCGGACTGGCATGGGGTTTGACGGCCACACGATCCTCGGGGCGCAGCGCCGAGAAATAAAGCGCGGTCATGATCGACACCATCGATGCCGACGATGCCTGATGCCCGCCCACCTTGATCCCGTCTACCTTGGGGCGCAGGTGGTTGGCGTGATGGATCATCCAATGCGACAACCAAAGCAGGCGTTGTTCGATGGTCTTGAGATGAGTCTGGTCAGCTTGCTTCATCGGTAATCTTCTTTGGTTGGTTCGCTGGATCTTCGAATTTATTCTTCGTTATTCCGGTCCATCGGAGGCAAGGCCGCCGACCGCCCTGGTATGGACGCTGTTGCACAGCACTCCGATCTGCGGTGAGCAAACTTCCACCTCATCCGCTGCTCGAAGAAAGCGTGGCGGTGTACGGCTGCCACCCGATCCTTCCGGCGAGCCGGTAGCAATCAGGTCTCCGGGGGAGAGTTCGCCGATGTGCGAGGCGTAGGCGATCACCTTCGCGATGGGATGGATCATTTCGGCCAGTGTCGCGTTCTGGACAACCTCTCCGTTCAGCTTGGTTGTCAACTCTATTCGCGACGTATCGGCGATTTCATCCACTGTCACCATCCATGGTCCACATGCGCCGGACCGGGCGAAGTTCTTGCCAGCATGGACCGAGTGCTTCTGCCAATCGCGAACCGAGCCGTCATTCATGAGAGTGAAGCCAGCGACATGATCCATCGCGCGCTCTTGCCGGATATGTCGGCCGGCTTTACCGATCACGGCAACGATCTCGCCCTCGTAATCGAAGCTATTTGCCGCATCGCCTGATGGCAGTTCGAGCGGTTCTAGATGTGCAACAAGTGCACCCGGAAGCTTTGCGAAAAGGAAGATCTGTTCGGGGATGGGCTGCGGCGCGTCCAGCGGGTAACGCTTGTGGTAGTTGACGCCGACACAGATGATGCGTTGGGCATCAGGAACTGGCGACAGAAGCGACGCGGCTTCCAGCGAGCAATCCGGCGCCCTGCCGGCGGTATCGCGGGCAAGATCCGGCACGGCGCCGGCGGCCAGAACCGCGCGCAATGTCGGAAGGGCGGTGCGGAATCCGGGGCTGGCCGTGACCAGTCCGGTGTCGGTCACGACCCCGTAAACGGAATTGCCGTGAGACAGATAGCTTGCGATCTTCATGTTACCACGCTGTGAATTAGGAGTCTGTTGGACAGGTTAGCGGTAGAAATACTCGACCAGGAACATCGGGACCGCGGGCACGTAGGTGCTCAGGAAAAGCACGGCGAGCAGGACCAGAACAAACCAGAAATTGACCTTTGACACTTCCCAGATGTTCGTTCGCGCCACGGAACAGGCGGTGATCAGCACCGAAGCGACAGGTGGGGTCTGCTGCCCGATGGCAAGGTTCAAGGTTACGACAAGGCCGAAATGCACCGGGTCTATTCCAGCAGCCGTTATCAACGGCATGACGATGGGCACGACCAGGATGATCGCGGCTGCAGAATGGAGAAAGAAGCCGATGATCAGGAAGAAGACGTTCAGGATGAGAAAGATCAGCCATTGCTCGCCGGTCGTCTCAAGGATGCTGGTGGCCAATTGCTGCGGCACCTGAGAGCGGGTGAGAAATCCGCCCATGACAACAGAGGCCGCCACAAGCAGCATGACTACCGCAGTTTGAATGCCACCGTCGAGCATGGCACGTCGCAGATGCGCCAGATCAAGGTTGCGGTACCAGCCTGCCACGAGCAGGGCGGCGAGCACGGCCAATCCTGCCGCTTCCGTTGCCGTGACAAACCCGCCGAAGATACCGCCGAGAATGATGATGGGCAGGGCAAAGGCAGGCAGAGCTTCGCGGAAGGTGCGCCGGAGAGCAGGGATGTTAAAGGCCTCTTCGGTCGGCAGATTGTAGCGACGGGCAAAGACATAGGCGACACCCATCAGCCCGAAAGCCCCCAACAAGCCCGGAACCACACCAGCCACAAAAAGCTGTTCCACCGAAGTGTTGGAAGAAGCCGCGTAGAGGATCATCGGGATCGAGGGCGGGATGATGATGGCCAGCGAGGCTGAAGACGAGGTCACAGCGGCCGCCAATGCGCCGGAATAACCGCGCTTCTTCATCTGCGGGATCAGTATCGAGCCCATCGCCGCGACATCGGCCACCGCCGAGCCCGAGATCTCGGCAAAGAACAACGACACGCCGATGTTGACCATGGCGAGCCCGCCTCGCACGAAGCCGATCAGCGCGGCGACGAAGTTGATCAGGCGATCCGTAACGCCGCCCGCGTTCATGATTGCCCCAGCCAGAACGAACATCGGGATCGCGATCAGCTCGAACTTGGTGGAGCCGCCGTACATGTCGAAGGCAATGGAGACGATGCTGTTCGATCCCTCGGTGATCAGCACCCCCATAAGGCCCGCAACCGCCAAAGATATTGCAATCGGGATGTTCAGACAGATCATGACGACCAATGCGACAAAGATCAGCAGCATCAGCATGGGCGTTTCCCCCGTTCTTCTACCGCTTGTGCGGCTTGTGCTTTCGCCAGTTCCGCGGCGACCTCATGCTCGATTTCATCGTGTTCCATCGAGATGCCGGACCGTGTCTTGTTCCAGTAGGTCGGCAGGCTGAGAAGCTGCGCCATCACAAATAGAACCGCACCTATCGGGATTACGGATTGGGTGAAGCTGACCGGAACCCAAGTCAAGGACACGAGTGTGCTGCCCTGCAAGACCAGAAGGATGCGCATTCCGGCCCAGGCGAGGATCACGAAGAAGCCAAGAACGATCAGTTCGGCAAGGACAAGCGCAGCCATTCGGGCCCGCACCGGAAGCGTCAGAAGCACCGCGTCAAAACCGATGTGCCGCCGTTTCACGGCGGCCAGGGCCGATCCGTAATAGGTGATCCAGGCCAGGATGATCGCGGCAACCTCATCATACCAGGAAAAGCTGGAACCGGCGAGCCGGGCCAGAACAGCGATGACAACGACCAGGGTCAGGATGACCATTAGAAGTACGGTCACCCATTCGAGAACGGTCGCAAATATCGAAGATATGCTGGTCATGTCCATCCAATCCAAATGGCAAACTGGTGGCTGTTGGTGGCACCATGGTTACCTTGCCGGCTCGGCGTCGGGGAAAAAAGTGCCGGGCACCGCTGTGCCCGGCAAAGTCGGGAGCTTAGTTGGATTCCGCGAGATCAAGGACGGTCTTGATCATATCGGCGCCGCCGGGCACGGTTGCGGCAAACTCGTCATAGACCGCGCCCGAGGCTGCAACGAAGGCAGCCTTGTCCGCTTCGTTCACTTCGACCCCGGCCGATTTGATCGTGTCGAGCAACTTAACCTCAAGCTCAGCCGCACGGGTATAGGTAAAATCCTGCGCCTTGCTTCCGCAATCGGCAAAGGCGGCCTTCTGGTTGTCGGGCAGCATATCATAGCGCGGCTTCGACATGACCACGAACGCCGGAGCATAGACGTGCCCGGTAATCGACAGGTATTTCTGGACCTCATGGAACTTTGCCGACGTGATCATGACGAAGGGGTTTTCCTGCCCATCCATTGTCCCGGTCTTGAGTGCGGTAAAGACATCGGCGAAGGCCATCGGAGAAGGATTTGCGCCATAGCTCTGGAACATCTTGACCCGCCAGACGCCATTCGGTGTGCGCAGTTTCAGATCGGCAAGATCTGCTGGCACATTGATCGGGCGCACATTGTTGGTGATGTGCCGAAAGCCATTTTCGGCCAAGCTGATGAGTTGATAGCCGTGCGTGTTGGCGACATCCTGGAAGGTGCCCCACAGCGCATCCTGAACCCGGCGCATATGGTCGCGGTCGCGGATGATGTAGGGCATCTCGAAAATGCCAAAGGTCTCATCCACGGATGACATCACAGAGCCCGAAAGCGTGAAATCCACTTGGTTGAGTTTCAGCTTCTGCAATAGCTCCTGATCCTTGCCAAGCTGGGATGCCCCGAAGGTCTGAAGATCGACTTCCCCAGCCAGTGTTTCGTTGACGCAGGCGGCGAAGTTGTTGACGGATTCCTCGTAAAGCGAACCCGGCCCGCCAACATGGCCAAAACGCATCGTTTCTTGTGCCTGTCCAGCGCTTGCCGAACCCAGAAGCGCGACAAGTGCCGCCGCAATCTTCGTTTTCGATTTCATATCCATTTCCTCCCTTGGATTTTTAGTGTGTTCCGAACTCTCTCGGTTGCGACTAGGTTTCAGTTCGTTGACAAGCGGCACTCGGATCAGACAATCCGTGTGCCATACTTTGCCACAGCCGCCTCGTTCAGTGTCAGGCCGAGCCCGGGTGCATCGTTCAGCGCGATCCAGCCATCGCGGATCACGGGCGCATCTTCGAAAAGCTCTGCTTGCATAGGGTCCCTTTCCGGATCGGTGAACGCCTCGACAAAACAACCCGCTGGCGTCGAAGCAACAAGCTGGGCATGAATGAAGCAATCGTGATGGGGCGTCACCTGAACGTGGTTCATCTCGCACATGGCTGCCATCTTGCGGCCCTCGGTAAAGCCCCCGAACATCGTGACATCGAACTGGAGAATCTGAATTGCATGTTCTTCCAGAAGCGAGCGGCAGCCATAACTTGTCAGTTCGCTTTCGCCTGCCGACAGGGGAATCGTGGTGCGCTGTGACAGGAGCTTGAGCATCCGCCGGTCGTCAGCCCAGCGGACAGGTTCCTCAAGCCACCGTGGGGCAAGATCTGCGAGCGGGCCAAGTGCCTCGGTCGCTGTCTTCATGTCCCATGCGCGATTGACATCGACCATCAGGTCCCTGTCAGGGCCGATCACGTCGCGGACGACCTCCAGCCGCGCCATGTCCTCGGCGAGGCTCAACCCACCGACCTTGGCCTTGAAGCCGATATGACCTTCGGCTTTCAGTTTCTCCATCTCGTCGCGCAGTTCCGCCAGGTCCTTGCCTTCGCGGTAATAGGCACAGGTCACATAGCACGGGACCGCATCGCGATACCCGCCCAGCAACCTGTACAAAGGCAGTTTCGCGGCCTTGCCCATGATGTCCCAGCACGCGACATCAATGGCCGAGGACACCCGTATCAACGCTTCGCGTCCCCAGCCCTTTTCATGTGCCGTGCGGTGTGAAGTCAGCGCGAACAGATCCTCGTAGATGCGTTCCGGCGACAGGGGATTTGCCCCGATGACGCGCTCTGTCAAACCGCTTTTCATGACGTGAACGATTGGATCGGCACTGGTGTAGCTGGTGGCCAGCCCAAACCCTTCGATCCCCTCATCGGTCCGCAACCGCACCAGAAGCTCATTGGCCGTCGGCACGATGAAATGGCTGACCCAATGCGGGCGTTCAACCTCCGGTCCGCGCAGAAGATATGCTTCGATCTCGGTAATTCTCACTGTACCCTCCCGGTGGCGATGGCGCGGTTCTGCTAACAAGGTCTAGGTCAGTACCGAATGAAAGAAAATTTCTGTTTTATTTCTTTTTCGTTTAGTTATTTTTAACAGATGGTCACACACACTCTTCCACCGCTCAATGCTCTGCGGACATTTGAATCCGTTGCCCGCCTGGGTGGCGTTCGACAGGCCGCGGCTGAGCTTTGCGTGACGCCACCTGCCGTCAGTCATCAGATCGCCAATCTCGAAGATTTCCTCGGAGCGCCATTGTTCTACAGGCGCGGGCGCAAACTTGTCCTTACAGACATCGCCCGGGATTACCTGATCGAGATCAGTCCCTCTCTCGAAGCAATCGGGCGAGCGACCACAGTTGCCTCCCAACGCCAAAAGGCCCGCGAGGTGCTGACCCTGTCGGCACCTTTGTCGCTGACCACCAACTGGCTGGTTCCCAAGCTCGGCAGGTTCCTTGACATGAATCCCGGGCTGGATATCCGGTTTCTCGATCGCATGACGCTTGATCCTGACGAGCCCGGCATCGATCTGGCCATCGAGTACAGGTTCGAACCCGACCCGGACTTTTCGTCTGAACGCATCCTTCCTGATGAAGCCGTCCCGATCGCCGCACCGGAGTTTGCCGAGAAACATGGGCTTACCGATCTTGCCAGCTTGTGTGGTGTCACGCTCATCGAGACCGAGCGGCGCCTCACCTCATGGCGCACGATCATCGCGGAGTTCGAATGGAGCAAGACCCAGCGCTACATCAACTTCAGCCATTCGCTGCATTCCTTCGCTGCCGCCGAGCAAGGGCTGGGGGTTGCCCTTGGGAACCGAGCGAATGCCGAGCATCTGGTGGCGTCTGGCAAACTCTGCATTCCGTTCGATTTCGATCCCGATACAGTCCCGCCGACCCCTCGTTACTATGTCAGTACGCCGCGGCATAAAGAACGGCTTCCGAGGGTGAGCGCATTCAGAAACTGGCTTCGCAGTGAAGTCTGAGATCGTGTGGAACCACGACGACCTGTTCGGGAGCATCAGCGCTAAACACGAACCGATTGCGGCGACTGAACAGATTGCGTCCACTCATTTTTGAAGCAGTCGAATGGCAGGTTTGCGATGGTCCCAGCATTGCCAAGATCTTTGCGCCGTATTTGGGGTCGGCGTTCTCGAGAATCCGCTGATTGTGAACTCACGCTGGTGCGCAATATCGACTGGTCCCGAAATCTGTAAATTCGTGCGCTACAGGATGAACGGCGGGAGATTTGCGCGCATGTCTTCCACAAAACGACTCATGGAGAAACGGTGGAGCCTAGTCCAAGTTCCAGTATGTGGGCCGGGCCTTTGCCATTGGAGGTGCGCAAACTGTGTGCAACCCAAAAGGAAGATCCGCGATGCGCAAAATGCCGTTGCCCGCGCAACCGAAGCAAAGGTTGGAAAAGTTCACGTCTCGATTGTCGAATCCGTGCGCAGCAAAAGGGCGGTTAAAAACTTGCCAGAATTGACTCCGCTGAAGGTCCGGTCTAGGGAAATTTTCTGCACAACTTAAGTTTGCCTGCCGCATGTGCGAAACGATGCTGCGTCAGCGAAGATCGAAAATCCAAAGTCGGGAAAGTCCGCAATTCGGACCTCGACGCAGACCACAGTGAAGGTCCGCAACCCACCCATTCTGTTGAAAAACAACGTGTTGCTTGCGCAGAAAGTGTGGTTCTGAACGGAGCGCGAGCGCCTTTCTTATCAGGCTTTGCGCGTTTGCTGCGGTGCAGGGATGATCTTGGCTAGTTTGCGGAGGTTTTGGGCAGTGGCGGCGAGGAGGAATTCGTCATTTGCACCACATGGTCCTCGTAATCGCAGTCGTCCCAGCCCGAGAATGCGTTTGAGGTGGGCAAAGAGCATCTCAACCTTCTTTCTGAGCTTCATCGCAATCTGGTACTCTTCGGTTTTGGCCAGATCCCTAGCGACCTGACGCGCATCTTCGTGCTCCTCGCGGGTGATCTTGCGCGCATCGGCGTTGGGGCAGCATTTTTGTTTGGACGGGCAGACCTGGCAGACTTCTTTCAAGGCGCGATAGCGGGCTGTGCCCTTGCCCGTCGGCCCCCGGTTTGGATCAGAGTAATTCCGGCGGAACTGTTTGAGCGCGTGACCCTCTGGGCAGATATATTGATCATTCTCAGCGTCCCATTCGAAGTCTGTGCGTGTCCAGGTGCCGTCGGGGCGTCCGGCCTTGTCGATTACCGGGATGTAAGGATCGATCTTGCGATCCACGAGCCAGCCGAGCATCGGGCCGGAGCCGTAGGCTGTATCGGCGATCATCCAGTCGGGGACCAGGTCGAATTTGTCTTTCACCCGTGTCAGCATGGTCTCCGTTGATCCAACCTCAGCTTGCCGGATCGAACGAGTGCCTTCGACGTCCAAAAT
>JBARVN010000193.1:0-12169 GCA_049646285.1 Albidovulum sp.
GGTTTTCGTGACGGGTGTCGCTTACTCTGACTCTGACAATGACGATTTTTACAGTATTGGTGAGGGTCAGTCGAATATCAGGTTCTCAATTGCAGGATCGTCGGCAAACACATCCGCAGCTGGCGGCTATTCGGTGTCTACCACGAGCGCCACCAATACTCAGGTGACCGTGACACATGGCGGTAATACGTCGGTTGTGGAAGTCGACTTGAGCAGTGGCAACGTTAAGCTTGATTTGGTTGGTGGCAGTCTGTTTCAAACCTCGGGAAATCTTACGCTGGTGTCCGGTGTCAATGATGCAGAGCTTTTGGGGATTGGCAATCAATCACTTAGCGGGAATGCCCAAAATAATATGCTGACAGGAAACAGCGGCAACAACACAATAAGTGGTGGCAACGGCAATGACATCGTTTTTGATCGCGCCGGAAACGACAATGTTGACTTGGGCAGTGGCAACGACACGGTTCTTGTGGGCAACGGTGCGGATACGCTTGTCGGCGGGGCAGGCATCGACAATATCAACTACTACTATTCGTCCGGCGGCGTGAATGTTGATCTGTTTTTCAACACCACCTCGGGTGGCTGGGCGGCGGATGATGTGATTTCGGGCTTTGAGCGGGTTTATGGCTCGAACACCGGCAATGACATTCTCAAGGGCACGAATGGCAACAATATCCTGCGCGGTTATGGTGGGAACGACATCATTTTCGACCGGGCAGGCAATGACAGTGTCGATCTGGGCGATGGCAATGACACGGTTCTGGTCGGCAACGGTGCTGACACTCTGGTCGGCGGGGCGGGGATTGATAACGTCAACTACTACTACTCGACCACCGGCGTGAATATTGATCTGTTTTTCAACACCACCTCGGGTGGCTGGGCGGCAGATGATGTGATTTCGGGCTTTGAGCGGGTTTTTGGCTCGAATGTTGGCAATGACATTCTCAAAGGCACTAACGGCGACAATTTCATCCGCGGCTATGGCGGCAATGACATTGTCTTTGACCGGGGCGGCAATGACATCGTGCAGCTTGGCGATGGCAACGACACGGTTCTGGTCGGCAATGGCGCCGATACCATGACTGGCGGGGCGGGCATCGACAATATCAATTATTACTACTCGACCTCGGGCGTGTCGGTTGATCTTCTGACCAATGCACTGTCGGGCGGCTGGGCTGCGGATGACGTTATCTCCGGCTTTGAGCGGGTCTATGGCTCCAATACCGGAAATGACACTCTGAAGGGCACCGATGGAGACAATTTCCTGCGCGGTTACGCTGGGGATGACGACCTTGATGGGCGTGGTGGCAAAGACAATATCGACGGTGGAAGCGGCGCAGATAGAATGACGGGTGGTTTGGGCGCTGACAGTTTCGTGTTCGCCGCCGGATACCAAAACGACACAATCACGGATTTCAGCCTGGGCGAAGGCGACCGTCTGCTTTTGGATGACGCGCTGTGGGGGGGCGGCCTGTCGGCATCGGCAGTGGTGTCAAGCTTTGCCGCAGTCGTGGGCAGTGATGTGGTCTTTGACTTCGGCGGCGGCGATGTGCTGACACTTGAGGGGCTTACAAGCACCAATCAGTTGGACACGTTGATTTCTATAATCTGACCCCGCGGTCAAAGCGGCCGTATCTTCAGCCGAACGATGCGGTTTTCTTTGCGGTTGATCACCTCAAACCGAAAGCCGTGGAAGGAAAACACCTGGCCTTCCGCGGGTATCATCTGTGCCTCGTGGATCACGAGGCCCGCAATGGTGTTGGCTTCGTCGTCGGGCAAGACCCAATCGGTGGCACGGTTCAGGTCACGGATGGTCATGGCGCCGTCAACGATACAATCGCCGGTGTCGGTCCGCTTTAGCGGATGTTCAGAATCGATGTCGAACTCATCAACGATGTCGCCCACGATCTCTTCGATGATGTCTTCAAGCGTAATCAGCCCGCGCAGATCGCCGTATTCGTCCACGACCAGCGCGAAATGTGTGCGCCGTTTCAAAAACTCGCGCATCTGCTCGTCCAGCGGGGTCGTTTCGGGCACGAAATACGGTGGCTTGGCGACGCTTAGAATATCCAGGTCCCGAATAGAGGCCAGATTGCCGTCCTCGCCCCGCACTGTCTTTTCAACCGCACGCAAAAGGTCCTTGGCATTGAGAACACCGACGATGTTTTCACGTTCATCGCGGTAAATGGGCAGTCTGGTATGCGGTGAGGCCAGCACGGCCGACAAGATCCGGTCAGGGCCGGAACTGGCGTCAATCATTTCGATCTGACTGCGGTGGCGCATGATTTCTTCGACTGTCCGGTCGTTCAGATCCAGCGCGCCCAACAGCCGGTCGCGATCCTCTTTTTGCATAGCGCCTTCGGAATGGCCGAGCGCCAGTGCCCCGACGATTTCTTCGCGAAAAGATAGAATATGGCTATGCGGATCGGTGCGCACGCCAAAGATCATCAAAAGCCCGCGCACAATCAGGCGCACCATTGAGACAATCGGTGTCAGCGCCAGGATCAGGAACCGGATCGGCCTTGCGACGCGTATCGCTGCGGTTTCAGGCGAGGTTATGGCGTATGTTTTGGGTAAAACCTCGGCGAAGACCAACACCAATGCGGTCATCACTAACGTGGCGACTGCCACGCCATTGACGCCAAAGAGCTTGGTGAACAGGGCCGTCGCAAGTGCGGCGGACAAGATGTTGGCCACATTATTGCCCAGCAAGATCGCGCCGATGAGCTTTTCGCCATCTTCGGTGACGTTCAGCGCCACTTTGGCGCCGAGGTTGCCTTTGTCTGCCTGGGCGCGCAATTTACCGCGGGATGCAGCTGTCAGTGCGGTTTCAGAGCCTGAGAAGAAAGCAGACAACAACAAAAGCCCAAGGATTGCCCCCACGGTCAACCAAAAACCACTGTCCATAACCACGCTCGTATCCATCGGCTCCACCTTCATCATCTTCGCTTGTTATGGGGCGGTGCGCTGTCACCTTCAAGCGTTGGTGCGCAGACGCAGGGTCAAGATTTCGCCCGCGATAGTGGATGATGCTCTAAAACCAGCGCTTTGAGCCGTTCATCCAGAACATGGGTGTAGATTTCAGTTGTCGAAATGTCAGCATGACCCAGCAGGGTCTGAATGGCCCTTAGGTCTGCGCCACCCGCCAGAAGGTGCGTTGCAAAGGCGTGGCGCAAGACATGGGGCGTGACCCGGTCCGGGGCCAATCCTCCGTCAACCGCAAAGGATTTCAAAAGACCATGAAACGCTTGCCGTGTCAGATGGCCTTCTTTGCCACGTGCAGGAAATAAAAACCGTGACACAGGGCTGCGCCGCGACAAACGCGCCTCTTCTTCAGCGCGGTCCCGCAAGCTTAGCCAATCGGTCAGGGCCGCGCGTGCAGGGGCGGAGAGAGGCACCATTCGGTCCTTGCCGCCTTTGCCTGTGACCATCAGCATCCTTGGATCGCCGCGTGTGGCGCTGACGGGCAGGCCGACCAGTTCGCTCACGCGCATGCCCGTGGCATAAAGCAATTCCATCAAGCAGATGTTTCGGGCGCGTTCATACCCCTCGCGCCCACTGTTGCGCGATGCGGCCAACAGCGCCTCAACCTCTTCGATGGTCAGCACCTTTGGCAGTCGCTTTGCTTTTGCCGGGCCGGCAATGCGGATCGCGGGATTGTCGCTGCGCCACCCTTCTTCATAGCCGAAACGGAACAGTTGCCGGATCGCCGACAACCGCCGCGCGCGTGTCGCCCGTGACAGGCCTTCCGCTTCGCAGCTGATCAGATAGGTTTCTATGTCGGCTTGGGTTACACTCGTGAAATCACCGGAGCGATGTTCAAGCCAGCCTGCAAAATCTTTCAGGTCGCGCCCATAGGCCAGCAATGTGTTCCGGGCCGCCCCCAACTCGGCTGCCTGAGCCTCTAGAAATGCCGAGATCCGGTTCGCTTCTTGCACCCCTATCCCCGCCGTTCCAGCAACACCAGTTCAAGGGCGGCGCGGCGCGCCGTACTCTCAAGGCCGATATGGCGCAAGAATTGCAGCCCATCTGTAACCGCGCGCAGATCGCCGCGTGCGCCATCGGTGATCCGGTCGATCGTCACCAACAAGGCTTCACCCAATCTGTTGTCTGCCAAAAGGCGCGCATAGTCGTCACTGGGCCGAATGCCAGGCAAGAACGCGGCCTGCACCGCAACCCCCATCTGATCGGGGGGCGTGGCGCTTGAGGCGTCGCCCGTCGCCAGTGCCTTTAAGAAGCGATCCTCACGGGTCGTGGCCACATCGGAATTTGCTACCGTTTCATAGTCTTTTGACAAAAGGCCAATGCGAAAGGCCAGCGATCCGGCGGCACCGTTTAGCTTAAGGGCGTTCAGCGCCGGGCCGAACAATTCGGCAAAGGGCACTTCCAGTTCTCGTTCGCCCATCTCTGCCCAGGCCGCAGGCAGCAGCAGCGCCAGTGCGGCGCGGTCATGGCTTTCAATCGCCCGCTCAACCTCTTGGACCAGCTTAACCCGTTCCCAGATCCCACCAGATGCGGCGGCCTGGCGTTCGGTGTAAAGCCCCAGCAGTCGGTTCGCAGGAATAGCGCCGGTGCGGGCCAGGCGCTCGGCCGCGTCAAGGCGGGTTTTCCAACCGGCATTCGATCTGAGGTCAGATTGCGAAAAGGCCACGGGCATGTTGGTTGTCTGCAAGGGTTGGCCGATGGCCTCCATCAAGCGCAACACCAATGGCGATGGGCGGTCCGGGACGGGCAGGTCGGGCTCGCCGTCCCCAAGCTCGGGGTCAAGGAACCGTTCGAGCAGGGGGACCATCTCGGGGCTTACATATCCCAATGCCTCACCCGTGCGCAGCGACAAAGCCGCCGCGTTCCAATCCCCGCCGCGGGCCAGGCAAAAAACGCGGGCCGGGAATGTCGGTGCGATGTCTGGCGTCTTGCGCATCATATCGCATGCGCGTGTCTCTTGTCCGATCAGCAATGCAACATCGAACAGCCGCCTGAACGTTTCAGCCTGATGCGTATCAACCTGATCAAGCATGGATTGGGCGGCATCAAGCGCACCCAGATCAAGCAGCTTGTCAATGCGGGCCAAAAAGAGCGTGCCGTCACCGTCACTGTTCAAAGGCGGGTTCAGTTCAGCCAGAAGCAGTGTAAACAGCAAAGATTGAATGGCAGGCAGCGTATCAACCCGCTCAGCCCGGATCAGACGTGCAAGATCACCTGAGGCCGTCGCCCCCCAAAGGCCGCGCGGCAGCCCCGTGGCTGAGGTCGTCAACACGCCCAGCCCGTCAAGCGATGGTCCGTCGATTGACATCACAGAAATCGGTCTGCGCACCACACCTTCGGCGACAGGCGGTTCGATACCTGTTACGGGCGGCGGCGTAGCACCATTGGCGATCGAGTTTGAAAGCCAGTCAATCGCTGACATGGGCTGCGGATCGGTGCTTTGTGCCCGCGCGCCCGGAGCAGACCAAAAACATGCGGCCAGCAGCAGCGCCGCCTTACATGTCCACATTCAACTTAACCGGTTCACTGATTTCACTACGCTCAGGTGTCATGTCGCCAAGATAGGCAAAGCCCGCCAGCCCGGCAAACCCAAGCACCGCAAGCGTAAAAACAACTTTCAGAATTCTTATCATCTCGTCCTGCCGTTTCTTCTGGTTATTGGCCTTGCCAAAGACATCTTACTGCTCGGCCCGTGAATTCGTGCCGGAACCGTTTAGGGTCTTGCTGATTATATATAGCATTTTTGCCAAGTTCACGTCATTCAGAGCAGAAAGTTTTTTGATGGGCAGATGATCGCCGTGCCCGTTGCCCCGCAGTCAAAGTCGCCGGAAGGATACCAGTGCCAGAACCGAAGCTCAAAAAAACCGTGGTGTTGATCGGGATGATGGGCGCTGGCAAAACCGCCGTCGGTGCGGCGTTGGCGCGCATGCTTGGTGTCGACTTTCTTGATTCGGACGAAGAAATTGTGCGCGCGGCCAATATGTCGGTCGCCGAAATCTTTCATCGCGATGGCGAGGTCTTTTTTAGGGCGCGCGAAGCTGAGGTTTTAACCCGTTTGCTCACCGCCAAACCCTGTATCTTGTCCACCGGCGGCGGGGCGTTCCTTGCGCCCGCAAACCGGGCTGAGATCGCCCAAAAAGGTGTGGCCGTCTGGTTGAAGGCGGATCTGAACCTTTTGTGGCAACGTGTCAGGCACAAAACCACGCGTCCGCTGCTGAGAACACCAGATCCCAAGGCGACACTCAGCCAGCTTTTGGCCGAGCGTGAGCCGATCTATGCCGAAGCTGGGGTGGTTGTCGAATCTAACGCGGACTATTCGATTGAAGACATGGCGCGCAAGGTGATTGCGGCCTTGTCGGAACGTCCTGATATTTTGGAGATCACATGAGCGCGAAGGTTGAAACCGTCCGGGTTGATCTGGGCGCGCGCAGCTATGATGTGCGTATCGGTGCCGGATTGATTGGCAGGGCAGGGGCGGAAATCTCGCCCTTGTTACACCGGCCCCGTGTGGCGGTACTGACCGATGAAACCGTCTCGGCGCTGCATCTGGAGCAGTTGCGCAGGGGTCTGGGCAAGGTCGAGATGACATCGCTGGCCCTGCCAGCGGGTGAAAGCACAAAGGGCTGGCCACAGTTTTGTCGCGCCGTCGATTGGCTCTTGTCCGAAAAAGTTGAAAGGCGAGATGTCGTCATTGCGTTCGGGGGCGGGGTGATCGGCGATCTGGCGGGATTTGCAGCGGCGGTCCTGCGTCGCGGGGTACGGTTCGTGCAGATCCCCACATCGCTATTGGCGCAGGTCGACAGTTCCGTTGGTGGCAAGACCGGCATCAATTCGGTGCATGGTAAAAACCTGATAGGGTCTTTTCATCAGCCTGCACTGGTGCTGGCGGACATCGATGTTCTGGGCACCTTGCCCGCGCGCGATTTTCTGTCCGGATACGGTGAGGTGGTGAAATACGGGCTTTTGGGCGACGCCGCGTTTTTCGACTGGCTTGAGGCCAATGGTCCGGCGCTGGCTGCGGGCGACGGGGCTGCCCGCCAATATGCGGTGCGCCGATCCGTCGAGATGAAAGCCCGTATCGTTGAGCGCGATGAGACGGAAGAAGGCGACCGGGCGCTGTTGAATCTTGGCCATACATTCTGTCACGCGCTCGAATCCGCAACCGGCTATTCCGACAGATTGTTGCATGGTGAAGGCGTAGCAATCGGCTGCGCACTGGCCTTTGAACTTAGCCAGAGGCTTGGTCTTTGCAGCCAAGAAGCACCCAGCCGCGTGCGCGCGCATCTAAAGTCTATGGGGATGAAAACCGATCTGGCCGATATACCCGGGCCGTTGCCGGATGCCGACGGCTTGATCGAACTGATGGCGCAAGACAAGAAGGTGGTGGACGGAAAACTGCGCTTTGTCCTCGCGCGTGGGATCGGCGAGGCGTTCGTCGCGTCAGATGTACCGCAAGATATTTTGCATCAACTTTTGCAAGACGCGTCAGGTCAGCGCTAACTGGCCAGCGGCATCCGGCCCTTGCCGGATGCCGCTATGATCCTCAATCCTTAGAATGGGATCTCATCATCCAGATCGGCACGCCCGCCGCCTGAAGACCCGGTGCCGCCGCCAGAGCCACCTTGCGGGCCACTGTCTTCATAACCGCCACCGCTTCCGCCGCCATATCCACCGCCGCTGCCGCTGTCACCGCGAGAGTCCAGCAACGTCAGTTCACCCCGAAACGGGCGCAGCACGACTTCGGTTGAATAGCGGTCGGCACCAGATTGGTCTTGCCATTTACGGGTCTCAAGCTGGCCTTCCAGATAGACCTTGGAGCCTTTCTTCAGATACTGCTCGGCTATCTTGGCCAAAGGCTCCGAAAAGATCGCCACGGAATGCCATTCAGTGCGCTCCTTGCGTTCGCCCGTCGTCTTGTCGCGCCAGTTTTCCGAAGTGGCGATACGAAGATTGCAAACCTTGCCCCCATTGGGAAAGGAGCGCACTTCGGGATCGCGCCCGAGATTGCCGACCAGAATGACCTTATTCACCGATCCCGCCATGCGGACATCCTCCTCACGATTCCAATTTGCACCGTTAGACCATCGGTGCCCGGCCATGGAAAGAGTGTCATGGTTAATAATCCGATAATTCGCGGCCAAGGGCGGCTGAACCTCTCTGCAACTTTGGTTGCAGAGGCAGTTTTGGTGCGGATGTGGACCCCGGGATGGATAGCAAAGCGGGTTGGCAAGGCGCAGGTCGACAGCATCGACAACGGCATTCCGCCGTCAAACATCAGGAGATTCGATATGATCCGCTTGAAAACTCTGGCCGCGGCCACCGCCCTTGCACTCAGCTTCGGCCTGCCCGCACTGGCCGGTTCCGCGCCCGATGCCGCAGTCCAGGAAAAGCTGACAGCAGATCTGACGGCCCAAGGTTACGAAGTGCGCCGTCTCGATACCGAGGACGGCCTGATCGAGGTCTATGCCATCAAGGATGGCAAAACCTATGAGCTTTATTTTGATGCCGACCTCACGTTGGTGCGGACCAAAGAAGGCAGCTAATGCCAAAAAGCGGGCGGGCATCATCTGCCTGCCCGTTCCACCATCTGGGGAAGTATTATTATGCAAACCGTCAAAGTTTGGGACCCATTCGTGCGGTTCTTTCATTGGTCGTTGGTGATGGGTGTCACCGCCAACGCGCTATTGAATGATCCTGAAGGGCAGGCGCATGAAGTGATCGGGCTCAGCATCGCCGCACTTCTGGGCGCACGCATTTTGTGGGGATTTGTCGGCCCACGCTACGCAAGGTTTGCCAGCTTCAAGCCATCCATCTCGGCCTCTGCCGGACAAATGAGCGAAATGGCGACGGGCAGGCGGCACGCGCATGTCGGACACTCGCCGCTGGGGGGGCTGATGATCTATAATCTGATCGTGACGCTGCTGGTGATCACGGGTACAGGTTATATGATGACAACCGTTGCGTTTTTTGGGCTGAAATGGGTTAAGGAGCTGCATGAGATTGCCGTCACCTGGGTGGAAATCTCGGCAGCGGCCCATATTGCGGCGGTTCTGTTTGAAAGCCGCCGACTTGGGATCAACCTTCCGAAATCCATGCTGACGGGATACAAAGAGATGCCCGCAGCGAAGGATCAGGAATGAGAAGACAGGTACTGCCGAAGCGCCGCAAGGAAATCGCGATTGTCTCGTTGATGCTGGTGCAGGGGTTTTGTGCAACGTTTTTTATGGGCGATCTGATTTTCGATCTGGCAACCGACCCCACCGCAACGCTTCTGCGCCCGCATTTTGCACTCGAGTTTCTGGCCAATCTCGGGCTTGTCGCGGGGATCGTGTTCGAGGCTGGTTATTTGTTGCAAATGTTGCGCAAGCAGGCCCATGCAGAACGGGCGCTTTCGGTGGCGTCGGGTGCCTTGCATGAGGTGATGGAGGGGTATTTCGAAACCTGGAAGCTCACGCCATCCGAAGCGGATGTGGCCGCCTTCACGATCAAAGGGTTTGCGATTGCCGAAATTGCCGAGCTGCGCGGCTCGGCCGAGGCGACCATCAAAACCCATCTGAACGCGATCTACCGAAAGGCGGGTATCGCGGGGCGTGGGCAACTTGTGACACTGCTGATCGAAGAGCTGCTTGACGGACGTATAGATGCAGTCAAGCGGTGATGGCTGGCTGGGGGCTGGTCTTGAACGGGTAATCCGGTATACCCTTTCGCGCGGGCCAAATGGGTGGGTAACGGATGCGCAGTTGGATGAGATGGACGGTTGTGGCGGGCCTGATCGGGCCGGTCGGGGCCATGTCAGCATCGGCAGAGGGCCTTACCTTCTCCAATGGCGCAAGCCCCACCGCGTCGCGTCTGGCGATGTTTCGCAAGCAAACGCAAACGCTCGACACGCGGGCCGCAACTCAATATTCATCCTCGTCCAGACTGCAGCCCAATGGCGGTATCGTCGAAACCGTCGCGGCCATTCCCAGCTATTCGGGCCGGTACCGTGGCCTTTACCTTGGGGCCGCGAAGGAGGCCGCGCGGCGGCACGGCGTGCCCGAAGATCTGTTTTTGAGACTTGTTCAGCAAGAAAGCGGCTGGAACCCCACCGCCGTCTCGCACAAAGGGGCGACCGGACTGGCCCAGCTGATGCCGGCGACGGCGCGGCGATTGGGTGTGAACGCCACCGACCCGCACGACAATCTTGAAGGCGGGGCCAAGTATCTTCGTATGATGTATGATCGCTTCGGCGATTGGAAACTGGCATTGGCGGCCTATAATGCAGGTCCCGAAGCGGTGAAGAAATACGGTGGCGTCCCTCCCTATTCCGAGACCAAAGGCTATGTCCGCGCGATCCTTGGCAGCTGAGAGGCTGGGCGCAGGCGTTCCAAAGCCTTGCCTTTTGCGTCAAATCGGGTAATCAGATCCATATGAAGACCAACGGCATCATTTGCATTTGCTGCATTACCGACTGACAAAAGCGTTTCGCACTCCGATACATCGTGAGATCGAAACGCAGTAGTCAGGCGGGCCGTTCTTTATGTTTCCAAGCATGAAAGACATTGGTAAGCCCGCGGGCAAGGCGCGTGCGCGAGGGGATAAGGCATGACCAGTATCAAGCTGACCAATACGAAGACCCGCAAGAAAGAGGTCTTTGAACCCATCGATCCGAAAAATGTCCGCATCTATGTCTGCGGCCCCACGGTCTATGACCGCGCCCATCTGGGCAACGCGCGCCCGGTGATCATGTTTGATGTGCTGTTTCGGCTCTTGCGCCATACCTACGGCGAAGATCACGTCACCTATGTGCGCAACTTCACTGACGTTGACGACAAGATCAACGCCGAAGCACAGCGGCGCAAGGATGCAGGCGATGCCCGCAGTCTAGAAGAGCTGATCCGCGAACGCACCGATGAGACGATCAGCTGGTATCACGCGGATATGGGCGCGCTGGGCAATCTCAACCCGACGCATGAGCCGCGTGCGACCGAATATATCGGCCAGATGGTGGCGATGATCGCCGATCTGATCGACAAGGGCCATGCCTATGAAAAGGAAGGCCATGTGCTCTTTCGCGTCCGGTCTTACGCGGGCTACGGCAAGCTGTCAGGCCGCTCGGTCGATGACATGATCGCAGGCGCGCGGGTCGAGGTTGCGCCCTTCAAGGAAGACCCGATGGATTTTGTCTTGTGGAAACCCTCCACCGACGATTTGCCGGGCTGGCCATCTCCTTGGGGCAGGGGCCGCCCCGGCTGGCATATCGAATGTTCGGCGATGAGCCATGAATTGCTGGGCGAAAGCTTTGACATTCATGGCGGTGGGCTCGACCTGCAGTTCCCGCATCATGAGAATGAGATCGCCCAATCGATGTGCGCCCATCCCAAGGGCGACTTCGCGCGGGTCTGGATGCACAATGAGATGTTGCAGGTCGAGGGCAAGAAAATGTCCAAGTCCTTGGGCAATTTCTTCACCGTGCGCGATTTGCTGGACAAGGGCGTGCCGGGCGAGGTGATCCGGTTTGTGTTCCTCTCGACGCATTACTCCAAGCCGATGGATTGGACAGAGGAGAAGGCAAGGCAGGCGGCAAGAACGCTGAGAAAGTGGCGCGAGTTGACGGAGGACTTGCCGTCGACCGGCAAACTTCCTTCACCCTTTTTGCAGGTTCTGGCAGATGACCTCAACACCGCAGGCGCTCTAGCTGAATTGCATGCCTTCGCTCGAAATGGTCAGTTACAGGAACTGAAGGCCGGTGCCGATGTTCTTGGCCTGCTGCAAAGAGAATTGGGTGAATGGGTCAGATCGCCCGGCGTCATTCTCGATTCTTATTTGGAGCGTTTAGTTCAACTCAGGAAAACTGCGAAAATAACAAAGGACTTTGTCGAAGCTGATGCCTATCGTGATGCATTGATCTCGGCCGGCGTCTCTGTGGCGATTGCAAAGGATGGAGTTGTCCTTGCGGCGGGCCCCGAAGTTGACCTCGCTAAACTAGAGGCCCTGAAATGAGCCTCCATTTTACATTGCGCCCAACACTGGGCAGCGCCCGGACCGTCGGGGTGGGCGCTGCCCGGTTCGCAGGCGAACCGAGCAAAGCAGGAAGAGGCGACATATGACCCGCGAACGCCTTTACCTTTCCGACACCACGCTGCGTGACGGGCAGCAGACGCAGGGCGTGCAATTTTCCACGCCCGAAAAGCTCCAGATCGCC
>JBARVN010000194.1:0-2022 GCA_049646285.1 Albidovulum sp.
CGGGGAACCCCATGGCAAACATGGCTACAAAGAAGCTGACCGGCAAAGCCGTCGGAACGCACACCACCGCACAGATCAAAGGCATCGCGTCGGGAACGGTCGTCCTGACCCTCGACGGGGCGCTTCCGGTTGAGTTTTTATCGCCCGGTGACCGCATCATCACCCGCGAAGGAATGCGGGTTGTGCGCGAAGTCAATGTGCACCGCTATTCGGGCCCGGCAATCCGCGTCAGCGCGGGCGCTCTTGGCCATGACCGCCCCGAGCAAGACCTTGTTTTACCAACAGAAACCATGATCCTTCTGCGCGACTGGCGCGCGCAGGCTCTGTTTGGCAAAGCGCAAGCCACAGTGCCGATTTCACGCATCGCGGATGGGGAATTCATTGCCCACACCAGCGCCCTTTCCATGCGGCTCTATGATCTGCGCTTCGACAGGCCGCAGGTGGTCTATGCCGAAGGGCTGGAACTGACCTGCGACGCGGTCGAGACCGAGATGCAAATCGCCACCGAATAGGGCTAGAGCCCCAAATCCCGAAACACCGAAGGCAACTGCTCTGGCAGATCTTCGGCAATTAAACCCGGCCCAAAGGCGCGCGCGCACTCCACATGCAGCCATGCAGCCGTCTCTGCTGCCTGCATCGGCGAAAAGCCGCGCGCCAGTAATCCGGTGATAAATCCCGCCAAAACGTCGCCAGAGCCTGCTGTGGCCAGCCACGGGGCGGCGCGATCGTAATGGGCTGAGTTGATGGCGCAGCGCCCTGAGGGGTCGGCGATCACCGTATCCGCCCCCTTGTAGAGCACCACACAGCCCGCCCGCGCCGCCGCCTCGCGCGTCGCATCGACCTTGGAAAAGGCCGGGCCTTTGGTGGCAGGTGCCGCGAGTCTTTCCGCGATGTCGGGGAAGAGCCGGGCGAATTCGCCGGCATGGGGGGTGAGGACGCAGTTTTCGTGAAACGCCGCGAAGAGGTCGGGTACGCGGGCGAGGATCGTCAGCGCGTCGGCATCGAGCACCAGCGCGCGCTTTGCGGCGAGGGCCGCCACGACCAGCGCTGCCTCCCACTCTCCGATCCCAAGCCCCGGTCCGATACAAAGCGCATTGATCCGTTTGTCCTCCAGCACACGGGCAAAGGCGTCGGCATCGGCGAGGGGCTTCAACATCACCGCATCAAGCCGCGCCGCGTTTTCCGTCAGCGCCTCGGGCGGACAGCCCACGGTCACCAGCCCCGCCCCGATCCGAAGCGCCCCCCGCGCGGCTAGGCGGGCGGCCCCGCCCCTGCCCGCGCCGCCGGAGAGGATCAGGGCGTGGCCGTGGGTGTATTTGTGGCCTCCATCAGAACTGTGCTTCGCCAACTCTCCGCGCAGCAGATCGGTAAGCCGGGCGTAGTCCGGTAACTCTTCCGGCAGGCCAACCCTCGAGAGCACATTCCTGTTGAGGCCAATCGATTTCACTCGCACCCGAGCGTTCGGTATTTGCCCGATAAAGTGACCGAGACGAGGCCGCTCGAACGTCACCGTAAGGCTCGGAAAAAGTCTCCAGATATCTTCCGAGTCGTCCCTTATAGGCCTGCCACTGTCCGAGCAGAGCCCACTCTCAACATCCACCGCAACTATCCTAGTCACGCAGAACCATGGATCAAGAACAAGAAGGGAAAGCGCTGCGACAACGTCCTTTTCAAGAGGCCTGGCGAGGCCCGTACCGAAAAGCGAGTCAACCAGAAGACAGCCCTTTGGTTGCATGCTTCCGGTAGGTTGACTCATTCTGTAGGCGAGCAGGTCTCTTATCTCGCCCATCCCCCGCCACAGCTGACAATTCACCCGCGCATCCGGCGGCAGCTTGTCGGGGTCGCCATAGAGGAAGACCTCCACGTCCCAGCCCCACTCCTTCAGGAGCCGCGCGACGACGAAGCCGTCGCCGCCGTTGTTACCCGGGCCGCACAGCACGACCGCCCGGAACGACCCCGCCTTCAGCTCCGGCCATTCCTCGAAGATCGCCTCGACGACGCCCCGCCCTGCGCGTTCCATCA
>JBARVN010000195.1:0-2847 GCA_049646285.1 Albidovulum sp.
GGGATATTTGACCCAAGTGGAAGAAAGGCGTGATTGCTATGGCCACCAGACGGATCAATCTGGCTTTGCAGGGTGGGGGCGCGCACGGGGCCTTTACCTGGGGTGTTCTGGACCGGTTTCTGGAAGAAGACAGTCTTGAGATTGCGGGAATATCCGGGACTTCAGCCGGGGCGCTGAATGGGGCCGCGCTGAAAGCCGGAATGGCGATGGGTGGGCGCGAGGCTGCACGCGAAAACCTTGACTGGTTATGGGCGCAAGTGGGGGCGGTTGGCGATGTGCGCATGGCCGGTTGGTTTCGTGCCTTTTTGCCCCTGGCCGAAAGCTGGTCTGACATGACAGAACGCTTTGCACCTTTTTCGCCCTCAGAAAATATGACCCGGCTGTTCAGCCCCTATGACTATGGGCCCCTTTACACCAATCCGCTGGAACGGATCGTCGAACGCTTTCGCTATGATCTTGTCTGCGCGGAAACGGGGCCTGCATTTCATGTGGCCACCACAAACGTCCGCACCGGCAAGATCCGCGTATTTTCCGGCGCCGAAGTGTCTTCGGCGGTGCTGCTGGCGTCGGCCTGTCTTCCGACCGTGTTTCAGGCCGTCGAGATAAAAAATCATGTGACCGGCGAAATGGACGCATATTGGGATGGCGGGTATACCGGCAATCCGGCGCTTTTTCCGTTATTTGCACCCGATCTGCCGGATGACATTGTGATCGTCAGCATCAACCCGATGCGCCGCGACGCATTGCCCCGAACCTCGCAAGATATTCTTGATCGGATCAATGAGATCAGTTTTAACGCATCACTTCTAAGCGAATTGCGGGCGATCAATTTTGTGCGCCGACTGATTGCGGATGGCGCGGTTGGGCCGGATGCCATGAAAAGCGTGCGCCTGCACCTTGTCAGCGATGATGCATTGATGAATCGGTTGAGTTCACGCAGCAAACTCTCCCCGACACCGGGATTGTTGTGGGAGTTAAAGGCGGCCGGACGCGCCGCGGCTGATGTGTTTCTGGACGGCGCAGCGGGGCAGATTGGCACAGATGCCAGCGTTGATCTGGCCCAGATGATTTCCTAACTGCGCGCAGCCTCGGCTTTGTCTTTGTTGGCGTGTTTATCTTTGCCGTTCGGATAGACCAGACCCGCCGAGATCACCAGTTTGGCAGCATCCTCGACAGACATATCCAGAAGCTGCACATCTTCTGCCGGTACGAAAAGTAAAAACCCCGAGGTCGGGTTCGGTGTGGTTGGCAAGAAAACCGTCAGGACTTTGGCATCGGGCAGTTTTGCCAGGACCTCGCCCTTGGCTTCGGTCGAGACAAAACCGATCGCCCAGACGCCGCGGCGCGGATATTCTATCAAACAAGCCTTGTCGAATTTTGCGTCGGTCTGGTTGAAAACCGTTTCAGCCACTTGCTTGACGCCGTTGTAGATGGAACGGACCACTGGCATCCGGTCTACCAGACGCTCGCCCCAGCCAATCAAGGACCGGCCCAACAATCCCTTTGCAATCCAGCCTACAAAGACGGTGAACACAAGGAAAACAACAACGCCCAGCCCGCGCAGATCAATGGCCCCTTCAACACAGTAGAAGGGCAGGTTTTGAATGCCGTCGGCGGGTGCCATGTCGCAGAAGTAGGATTGGATCAGTTCAGCCGGTTTGTATCTTTTTGGCACGAAGGGCAAAACCCAGCTGTCTATCCAGCCGGTCACCGTCCAGATCAGCCAGATTGTCAGCCCTACGGGTGCGACAACCACCAGACCGGTCAAAAAATTCGCGCGAAACCGCGCAATCAGCCCCCGCTTGCGCGGCGGATGGGCTTTGCCCGTGTCTTTGGTATTCAAATCCGTCGTCATTACACGTATTGCCCCCAGATCCCGGTGTGAATGTAGGGTGACAATCGTCTGGTCACAATGGGCTGGTTTTGTCTTGGGCTATCGTTCAGCAATCCGGGCGGCAATCGCAGCCCCAAGACGGGCATTGTTCAGCACCAACGCGATATTGGCGGTCAGCGAGTGGCCCCCCGTCAGCTCAAATATCTGCGCCAGCAAGAAAGGCGTGACAGACTTGGCGGCGATGCCTCGTGCGGCGGCCTCGGCAAGGGCGGTCTCGATCACTGGATTGATCGTGGCCGGTGCAATCTCATCTGCGTCCGGAATCGGATTTGCGACAAGCTGGCCACCGGCCAACCCCAACTGCGCACGCATCAGATGCGCGGATGCAATTTCACCCGCGCTGTCCATGCGCAGCGGCGCCAGAAGGCCTGAGTGTTTCGACCAGAATGCCGGGAATTCATCTTGCCCAAAGGCAATCACCGGCACGCCGAGTGTTTCCAAAACCTCCAGCGTTTTTGGCAGATCAAGAATTGCCTTGGCCCCGGCGGCGACCACGGTCACCGGAGTTTGTGCCAGTTCCTGAAGGTCGGCAGATATGTCGAATGACAGTTCGGCGCCGCGGTGAACACCGCCAATACCGCCGGTTGCAAAGACGGATATTCCGGCAAGATGTGCTGCAATCATCGTGGCAGCTACGGTGGTGGCGCCTGAGCGGCCGGTGGCAAGGCAGGCAGCCAGGTCCGCGCGCGACAGCTTCATGACGCCTTTTGCGCGTGCCAATGCCTCAAGCTCCTCCGCACAGAGCCCGATGTGAAGCTTGCCGCCCATGACAGCGATGGTGGCAGGCGTCGCACCCGCGGCCCGCACTTCGGCTTCGACCCGCTGCGCGGTTTCCAGGTTTTGCGGATAGGGCATGCCGTGGGTGATGATCGTCGATTCCAACGCCACGACCGGCGCACCATTGGCCTGTGCCTCTAAGACATCAGGGGCGAAGACGAGGGGCAATGAAGTCA
>JBARVN010000196.1:0-8298 GCA_049646285.1 Albidovulum sp.
TCACAGCGGCCAGAGCAGCAACACCAAGGCCGATCACGGCCGCGGTCAGCACAACCCAGTCAACGGTCACAGCACCGTCTTCGTCGTTGTTGAAATCCTTGGCAAGCTTGAACAGTTTCATGTCTATCTCCGTTGGGTTCGCGTGATTGCGTTGTCTCTCAATCCGCGAACCGGGTGCAGCAGTATGTTTGCTGCATGTTCCCGACTACGTCGCGGCATGGGTATGTTTTATTGACCGATCGTGACCCAACTGCGGCGAATGGCGCACATTTTCAGGGGATTCTTAAGCATTTGCGAAACAACTTCCTCCGGCTGTTTCCGATATTGCATCAATCAACCACTAACCTGTTGGGTTGAGGTACTGACCTGCCGGGCCTTCACCGGCTATGAGTCACAGGGCGTTTGGTCATAGCCCGCTTGGTTTGTTGAGAAACCTGCGCGCAAAAAAAACGCGCCCCGGAAGGGGGCGCGGCTTTAAACTTCGCTCTAGCCTGTGTGGCTATTAGCCAACCGTCTGGCTGGAGAGGTAGTTGTTGATTTTCGTGGTCAGGTTACCTGTGCCCTTGTTGACAGCGGCCAGTGCAGCAACACCAAGGCCGATCACGGCTGCGGTCAGCACAACCCAGTCAACGGTCACAGCACCGTCTTCGTCGTTGTTGAAATTCTTAGCAAGCTTGAACAGTTTCATGTCTATCTCCGTTAGGTTCGCCCGTTGCACCATCCGCCTCGTGTCGTCCGGGGGGGCTTCGCCAAGTCCCGTCTACGTCGCGGCATGGGCCTATATGGCTGGCCAAACGTGGCAGGAGTTTGGCGTGGATCGTACATTTTGTGGTTGCATAAACTTTTTCGTAACTTTCTTATAAATATTTGATTTTAATATATTTAAAGGCGTTATTGGTGTGGAATTTGATGATTTTACCTGTTGCCAAAAGGACGGATCGCGCTGGTTACTCACATTTTTGGTGCGAAATGCTGGCTCCGCACTGCTGTTTCTGAGACAACGGCAGAAGAAAAAAATAAAACGCGGCGAGAGCAGGCAAAGCAATGCAGGGTGTTTGGAAAGCAGTGTTATGTGTTGCGGCCGTTGGTCTGGCGATCACTGGGACCGAAGGCAGCGCTGAGACTGCGCCAGCACCCTACCCGGAATTTAGTTTCAAGCGGATCGGTGCGCCGAAGGCGACGGGCGCAAAGCGGATTACCGTGCAGATTGATCCCGAAGAACAAGCGCGCCGTCTGGCAAGCGGTCCATTGCCATTACCTGAAAATCCGATCCCGCGCGGTGGTGCGGCGCCCGGGCTTGTGCCTGCATCTCCAGCAACGCCCGGTGACTATGATTGGTATTGGTTGGCTGTGTCGCCAGCGCTGGGCGACAGTGATGATCGGTTTCCCAAGGCGATTTCTGCGCTGACGCAGGGGCCGCAAGGCGAGACGGTAAAAGCGCCGCGCATGCAGCATCTGCAAGACATTGCCGCGCGCCACGGCGCTGAAATCCTGACGGCCACGATTGATACAAATGTTTCCCCCGCGCTGGTGCTGGCTATGATCGGGATAGAAAGTGCGGGAAAGACCGATGCCGTCTCGTCTGCCGGCGCTATCGGATTGATGCAACTGATCCCCGCGACCGCAGAGCGGTTTGGTGTGGGTGACAGTCTGGACCCGACGCAAAACATCAAGGGCGGGGTTGCATATCTTAACTGGCTGATGAAGGAGTTTGGCGGCGATCCCCTTATGGTGATCGCGGCCTATAACGCAGGTGAAAATGCCGTGAAGAAGAATGGTGGCGTGCCGCCTTTTGCCGAAACGCGGGCCTATGTACCCAAGGTTCTGGCCGCTTGGACCGTTGCGCGCGGGCTGTGCCTGACGCCGCCGGAACTCGTGTCGGACGGCTGTGTTTTTGCCGTAAGAGGATGAGAACGCTCCGATGACTGATCTCAAACCGCTCGTTCTTGACGTGGACGGCACCTTTCTCAAGACGGACATGTTGTTTGAAACCTTCTGGGCAGGACTTGGACGTGCCCCGGCGGCCACGATGAAGGCAACATGTGTCAACTTCACCCGACCAGAACGGCTAAAGGCGGAACTGGCGGCAATTGCACCGCTGCGCACAGATTTGCTGCCCGTAAATCCTCAGATTGCTGATCTTGCCCTTCAAAACCGCATGGCTGGGCGTGAAGTTGTCTTGGCCTCCGCCTCGGACCGCACGCTGGTTGAACAGCTGGCGGGCGAATACGGGCTGTCGGTCAATGTTTTCGCGTCGGATGCCAGCGTCAATCTCAAGGGGCAGGCCAAGGCCGATGCACTTGTGGCCGCTTACGGCGAGCGTGGATTTGACTATGCAGGCGATTCCGGTGCCGATCTGGCTGTTTGGGAACATGCGGAAAATGCGATTGTGGTGGGGCAGGTGGCATCGGCAAGGGCGCTGACCGCCAAAGGGCAAAACGTGGTTGAGATGCCCGGTGGCTGGCAAAAGGCTGCGTTGATCCGTGCGATGCGGCCGCACCAATGGGTCAAAAACGTATTGCTGTTTTTGGCAATGATTGCTGCCCACCGCTTTGATCTTGAAACTCTGATCCCGATCTTATGGGGGATCGTTGCTTTTTCCGCGGCGGCGTCCTCTATCTATATCGTCAATGATCTGTTGGATCTGGAAGCTGACCGGTTGCACCAGACGAAATGCAACCGCCCCTTCGCCTCGGGCGAAGTGCCGATTGTGATGGGAATGGCCGCTTTTGTGGGTCTGGCGCTGATCGCGCTCGGAATTGCTGCGGCATTGAACACGGCGTTCTTTGGGGTTGTGATCCTTTATATGGTCACGTCATTGGCCTATTCGCTGAAGTTAAAGCGTATGCGTTGGGTTGATGTGGCGACTTTGGCCGCCCTTTATACCATTCGTGTGGTGGCAGGCGCTGCCGCCGGGCAGGTTGATGTGTCGATCTATATGCTGATTTTCATCTTCCCGATCTTCATTACACTCGGATGCGTCAAGCGCCTGACCGAACTGACATTAGCGACGTCAGATGAACGCTTGCCGGGGCGGGGCTACGCGCGCACCGACCGCAGCGATCTGCTGAACGTGGCCGGGCTTGGCACATGGGGCGCGCTGGTGATCTTTTTCCTCTATTCGATCAGTGATCAGGGCCAGCTGCTTTACCCGACAACGTGGATATTGTGGGCGGCGATGATTCCAATGGCCTGGTGGCTGATCCGGATGATCATGCTTGGCTGGTATGGAAAGCAAGACTACGATCCGATTGTCTTTGCCATGCGCGACAAGTTCGGCATCGGAATTTTAATGATCACACTCAGCTTGATGTTCTGGGCGGCCGGTCTTTGGACCCAGTGGTTCGGAAGCTGATCCAATCTGAACACCCGATCCCTATGCGAATGCCACGAAAGAACAGATCCCTTTAGTCCTTCGGGTTAAGGCGATAGACGCCTTCCGGCAAGTTAAGCGCTGCGGCCAGCTCACGCAGTTGCGCGACGGATAGTACGATCTTGACGACCTCGTCCCGGCGTGGGTCGAACTGTTCTATCGTGACGCAGTCTTCAAACCCTTGAATGGTCACATCCTCCTCCAGATGGGGGCGACCCTCATCCACCAGAGTGATGACCGTGGCGTCGAATTCGTGCTCGATCGTAAACATAGAGCAAGCTTAGCGCGATGGCAGGGCGGGCTCAATGCCCGAGCGTATGGTCTTTGTTAGTATTCGGCCCGACATATGCGGCGTAAAAACCGAGAATATCACCACAGAAGAATTGATTGACGTGTCCGAATGCGAAATTGGGGTTTCACAGAGTGTAGCGTGACGTTAACCTTTGCGCCGAATGAGAAACGTGATCGAAAAGATCCTGAGGCGGGTGAGTATGCGTAAATTGGTTATAGTGGCGTGCCTGATTGTATCGGCATGCGTAGAGACAGTGGTTCCATCAGGGCCTGCACCGGATCAGGAGCCCGCACTTTCCCGCTCAGCGGCATCGGGAAATTTCTACTCGGTCGTGGCGCGGATGGAACCGGTTATTGAGCGTGAATGCCGGGAACGGCGCCGTACGGGCAATTGCGATTTTAAAATCATTGTTGACCCGAACCCAAACCAACCCCCCAATGCCTATCAGACATTGGATCGGTCAGGTCGGCCGATCATAGCATTTACCCAGCGTCTGATCGATATGACGCGCAATGCCGATGAACTGGCTTTTGTCATGGGGCATGAGGCCGGGCATCATATCGCCTCACATATTCCACGCACACAGCAAACCGCCCTTGCAGGGGCTTTGATCCTGGGAACGCTGACCGCCGCAACCGGCGGTGATCCGACAGCGATCCGTTCGGCCCAGAATATCGGCGGGACTTTAGGTGCGCGCAGTTATGCCAAGGATTTTGAGCTGGAAGCAGATGAACTTGGCACAATACTAGCCTGGACCGCAGGGTATGATCCGGAACGCGGTGCAGCCTTTTTTACCCGTATCCCCGATCCGGGCGACAAGTTTCTAGGATCCCATCCGCCAAACTCAAAACGGATCAACACGGTGCGCCGCACCCTTGCCACGCTTAGATAACCCCGTAGAAATTGCGGCGCGGCCCCAAAATGCGGAGCGGGTTCGTCATTAGTGGTCCGATGTTTTATCACTATCCGTAGAATGCCAATCTTACCGGCGAAGGTAGGGACATGATGCGCATTATTGAGAATGTGATCAGTGACCGGGGGTCACGCTATGCGGTGTCCGGTGGACCGGCCATAAATGCCGAGGCCGCCGCAGATTTCTTGTCGAGCCTGAAGCAGACAAAGAAGTTCGCGCGCGCCACACATAATAGCTGGGCTTTGTTATTGGATCCGCCAGAGGGGAGCCGCGAAGCCCTGAAAGGCGACGACGGTGAGGTCGGCGCGGGTGGCGCTATATTGCGCATGCTTGAACGTGAGGATCTATGCAATCACATCATCGTCGTCACGCGCTGGTACGGTGGCGTTAAATTAGGCGGCGACAGGTTTCGCCATGTGACCGCAGCCGTACGCGCCTATCTGTCTGCGCTGCGCGATACGCCTGACCGCCCTTGACCTTTGCAATAGTTTTGCAGCTCTGAATAAAGCGCAATAAGGTCGCGCGGCGACGGGTTTGGAAGGTGATACATGCTGGCATATTTATTGGCTGAGTTGGCGCGGTTGAAAAACACCCTGACGTGGTCCTTGCAAGGCTTCACGGCGGCATGGTCGACCGAAAAATCGCTGCGCCAATGGGTCGGCGTAAATATCGGATCTGTTGCCCTTGCCTTTTATCTTGATCTGACCTCGGGCGAACGGGCGCTGATTGTGGCCCTGGGCCTGCTGATCCTGGCTGCTGAAATTTTCAACACCGCGATTGAAGAGGTCGTCAATCTGGTCTCGCCTGAGCGTCATCCATCTGCGGGAAAGGCCAAGGATTGCGGATCGGCTGCGGTGTTTTTGACGGCCCTTGCAGGGGCCGCAGCCTGGATCGTGATCGTGCTGGGGTAAGGGATACCGGTATCGTAGATCAGGGGCCTGTGTGCTACGGACTGTATTGAGGTGCAAGGCGGTGCGTTTTTCAAACCAAGGCCAAACCCGACTTCAGATCGGACCCAACGCCACCTTGGTGCGCGGGCCCGAAGGGTGGGGCCAAAAAAAACGCCATTGGGTGGCTTGCAGGTGTGCCAAATACTGGGCGGAAGCACGCCAGCCCCGCCGCCGTGCTCCCCGGTGGCGGGCGACCTCTGCCAAGATATTTTACAGTGTTTTGTGTGACCCGTCACACAGGGGGCTGTTTGCAGACTGTTTGCAGCCACAGAAGAATACCTTCTTGGTGTCGGTGGCCTCGTACTTCACAGGGTTGAAACTGCCGCCCTTGTGAGAGCCGTCGCAAAATGGCTGCTTTTGGCTTTTGCCGCAGGCACACCAGAAATAATTCTTTCCGGCCTCGACCTTGATGGCGAAGGGGGCGGGTTGGGCAATGGTCGTGGTTTCGTCAGTCATCAGGTGCTCCTGCAAAGATGAACGACAGGTTGCGCATGCACCCGCAGTATGGTCAAGGCAGATCCGATCCTATTTATGGTTCCAGTCATCCGGGTTGTTCGAATTGCCGGGCGAAAGGCCCAGAACATCGCCGTCGGTTGAGCAGCCAAGGCCAAGAACGGTGCGGTTGGCATAGGCGAAATAGGCGGTTACCTGGTTGATCTCGAGAATTTCACCATCAGTCCATCCAGCATCGCGTAAGTCTGACACGGTGCGCGCGGTTATGTTGCCCGGATCACGGGTCAGTATCTGCGCGTAAGTCAGCGCCAGCCGTTCCCGCGGATCAAGCGGGGCTGCTGCCAGATCGCCTGCCACCATTGCTGCACGGATTGCAACGGCGCGCGGATCATCAGCCAGCAGGCGTTTGAGGCCGGCGAAATGGTGTTCAACGCAATAGGCGCAATGGTTCAGGTGGCTGACCCAGACACCCACCACTTCCAAGAACCATTTCGGCACCGTGTTGGCGCTGTGGTGCAGCACATATTTATAGACAGCCATATGCGCCTCCATCGTATGCGGGCGCAGGCTGTGCATCATCATGATGTTGTCAACATTGTCATCGGGGCCTTTGACGCGGTCATAAAGCTGGCGGAGTTTGCCGGTGGATTGGTCGTAAGGAATGGTTTCGATCCAGGGCATCGGGGGCCTTTCAAAGAGTATGCATATTGGTGACGCTCGGCGCTGAACAAAGCTCCAAGTCGCGACAGCTCCAGAGCCATTCACTCGCCTCGCGAGTGTTCCTGTGATTAGGTGCCTTGCCGACCCTAAAGCAGTGGCGCGCGCTGCCGTACATTTTATGGTGCCGTTAAAACCCCAAATGCGAGGTCGGTATTGATCTGGTACTGCAACTGCCTCTGCCTGGCTTCATACTCTTGCTTCCGCGGGTCTGCCACCGACGGCTCTTCTGCGAGAGCCAAGAAAGCGGCCAATGCCGCTGCCAACCCGAACATCGCCTGTTTCCGCTTCGCCTCATTGCTCGCTCGACTTTTGTACTTGTTCAGGAATTCTTTCGCCTCAACCGAGCCTTTCGCCGCAGCGATTTCAAATAGCTCTCGCGCTTCGAATGAGTCGGTAGTTGGGCCATCGTAACCCAACCCAGGCCCGAAATAGATGTACTTTGCATGTTCGAGTATTCCGCCAACATGACCCCGGGCTGCGGCTATCTTGTAGAAATAGTCAGCAGCGTCGCGGGCTTCGTTGTGGAACTCAGTCAGATATCGCCCCGCCTGATAGGCATCTTCCCCATCCTGAGAGGATACAGCCGCGTCAAGGGAATTTACAAATTCGCTGTCAGGGCTCAAGAGTTTCATCGTGCCTTGGTTCAGCGATCTGTAAGTGATCGGTAAAAGTTGCGTCATGCCGTCATCAAACGGCTGTACGTATTGCGCCTTGTTGGCAAGTTCTGCGTATTCGGCAGCTTTGAAAAAATTGATTTCATTGCCGCCTTTGAAGCCACCTCCCCAGAAATTGTTCAGGCTGAGAGTCGCTAGTGCCGGTCTGTACCCGGCCGCTGCGGATGCCTCCAGATATGCGCGCGCGCGGGCGACATTGAGTGGAAACCAGTCGCCGTAGACGTCCGCCCCCATGAAAATATATGTGACAAACTGTGCTTCCGGGTCCCCTGCGTCGGCAAACGTGGGAATTTTCGCCCGGGAGTCCCATATCTCCTTATTGGTTCGCCCTGTTTGCCATTCCCTAAATGTTTCGCCGTATGCAGGCGCTGAGAGGGCTGAAAAAAGCGTCGCCGTGGCTAGGAATAGACAACAAAGATATTTGCTAAAGCAGAACATCCGTTTTGCAAGCAAAGTGAATCCCCCCAAAGACCTACCTGCGAAATCTTGCACATAGCCGGAAATGTTTCAAACTCAACCATTTGAGACCGACGAAATCGGACGAGAACGCCTGATTTGGTCGCAGATCATGTATTATGCCGCAGATTGCGTTCTACTTTGCCGGGCTTTGGCTTCGAGCGACACGTCAATGCAGAGCGACGGAAGCCCCGCTTGCGATCAGTTGGCGACCGGCATCCAGATTTCGATCTCGCCAAGTTTGGGCACGCCCGGACAAGCATGCGGATGCCGATGGCGTGGGGCCGGAAGCGGTGGAGGTGTTGGAAATGGATAGCGAGACATTGTTTTTGAAGGTCTTACCCGCCACGCACTGACCAGATCCGCGTGACACATGTGACCCCTGCGCCCCGCGCGGGGGTTTTCTGTGGAAATTGGTCCGCGCGGACTTGACGGGGTGAGGGCAGGCAGGGCTGATATGCGCACGC
>JBARVN010000197.1:0-3630 GCA_049646285.1 Albidovulum sp.
GTGATTTCGCGCATGCCCGCGCCGTCGATTATCTCATGCGGCTCGCCCATGGCGCTCAGATGCCCGGCAAAGCGGCGATTGTGGGCACACCCCTTGGCGGTCGCAGCCGCGTTGATCTTGCCTGACATTACGAAGGCCTCGGCGCTCAGCCCGAACTCTTCGGCCATAGCGCGTGCCACGGCAATGCCGCGGCGGTTGTCTTCGGTTTGTGCTACGTCCTTGTCCAGCGCGCCACCGTAGTCATCCGATGTCAGATCATGCGGCAGATCGATCATAAAGCCTGAATTGCGCCCGGCGGGACCATCCGCGATACGCACCGCATCCAGCATCACGATCCGGTCGCCCGGAGCAAGCTTTGACAGACGGTAGGCGGCAGCCAGCCCGGCAAAGCCCGCACCGATCACCAGCCAGTCGGCGGTGATACTGCCTTCAAGCGGCAATGCCGGAGCCGGGTCCGGCAACAACCGGTTCCAGCCCGCGGGGCCGGGGTCGCGGGGCAGGCGGGTCACTTTCACATCAGTGATCCTGATTAAGGGCGTCAGCCGCCGGGATCTCGCGTTCTCGCCGGGCGATGTAATCCAGCAGCGCCTCGTTCACGCCTGCATCCAGCTTGGGCTCCTCATACTCATTCAACAGCGCCCGCGCCCGGATCAAGGCGCGTTCGGTGATCTCAACAGCGCCTTCGGCCTGCCATTGTTCGATCGAGTTATTGTCGAACATCTCGGGCATGAAAAAGGCGCGCTGAAAGTGTTCCAGCGTATGCCGATGGCCCAGATAGTGTCCGCCGGGCCCGACATCCGGCACAGCGGCCAACGCCTCATCGAAACTGCTCCAGTCGATGCCCTCGGCCATGCGGTAGCCCATGGCGCACATCTCCGCATCCACGATGAACTTGGCGGTCGAGCAATGCATGCCCGCCTCGTTCCAGCCCGCTGAATGCCAGAGGTAATTCGCACCTGCCATCAAGACCGCATTCATGGTCATGGCAGACTCGTAACCCGCCTGCGCGTCAAAGGTCTTGGCCCCGCCAAGTGTGTACGACGTGCGCCATGGCACGCCGTAGAACCGCGCCATCTGGCCGATCATGAAGTTCATCACGCTGATCTCTGGCGTGCCCGCCATCGGCGCGCCTGACTTCATGCTGACGGTGGACAGGTAATGCCCGTAAATCGCCGGGCATCCCTTGCGCACCACCTGCGTATAGGCCAGCGCGCTCAGGGCCTCGGCGTTCAGCTGGGCCACGGTGGCCGGAACCGATGCGGGCGTGTTCGCGCCGCCCAACACGAAGGGCGAGCAAAGCACCGGCTGGTTCTTGCGGCAAAAGGCCCGCATCGCACCCAACATGGTTTCGTCCCATACAAGCGGCGAGTTGCCGTTGCAATTGCCTGTCACCACAGGGTGGCTGTCGATAAAGTCATCGCCAAAAAGGATCGCGCACATCTCGATCACGTCTTCGGCGTTCTTTGGGCTGGTGGTCATACCCATAAAGGTCTTGTCGGAATGTTTCATCGACGAATAGGTGATGCGCAGATGCCGCTGGCTGATCGGCCAGTCATAGGGCTCTACAATGTGATGCGCCGAAGAATGGATCGCGGGCAGCATGTGGCTGAGTTTGTGAAAATTCGCCAGATCCTCAAGCATCGGATTGCGCCGCACATCGTCCAGATCGCGCAGATAAGGCGCACCGGTCATTGGCACGAAAATGCTGTGATCTTGCCCGAAGGGCAGATTGTTGGCCGGGTTGCGGGCATGATAGGTAAAGGTTTCAGGAATGGTGGCAATCAGCGCGCGCACCAGATGGCGGTCAAGATAGACCATCTCGCCAACCACTTTGGCGCCCGCACGCGTCCAATCCTCAAGTGCAATGGCATCGCGGAACTGGACGCCGACGGTTTCAAGAATATCCATCGAGGCCGCGTCGATCTTTTCGATCTGCTCGGGCGTCATCGGTTCAGTATGGGGCAACCGGCGCCTGAGCGCTGGCAGCATCGTGGTATTGCGGGTCTGGCGGATCGCCATGCGGGCGCCACGGCCACGGCGAACCGTGCCTACGGCATCGACGCTCATGCCACGTTATCCCCGTCTGCGGGATCGGTCAGGTCGATCCAGATGGTTTTCAGTTCCGTATACTGGTCATGGGCGTGCAATCCGTTGTCGCGCCCGCCAAAGCCCGACTGCTTGTAGCCGCCAAACGGCGTTGTGATATTTCCCTCGCCGTAGCAGTTCACGGTGACAGTGCCTGCACGGATATCACGCGCGGCACGCCTGCCTCATGCGCCAGCTCGGCCACGCGCAGGGCGGTCAGACTGGTTTGCTCAGCGGGCTTCACGATCACCGAACATCCCGCTGCCAGCGCCGGGCCGATTTTCCATGCCAGCATCATCAGCGGAAAGTTCCAGGGCAGTACGGCTGCCACAACTCCAATGGGCTCGCGTAAGATGACCGCCAGCGCGCCGTCACCAGCGGGCGCTGTCTGGTCATAGATCTTGTCCACCGCCTCGGCGTGCCATTTGATGCAGTGGATCGTCTCGGGCACATCAATCAGCTCGCAATCGCGGATCGGTTTGCCGCTGTCGATGCTTTCCATCACCGCCAGCTCACGCCGGTTGCGGGTCAGAAGCTTGCACAGGCGGATCAACACATCCTTGCGGGCGTCGGGATCCATTTTTGCCCAATGGCCTTGATCAAACGCCGCGCGCGCCTTGGCCACTGCATGATCTACATCAGAAGCATCGGCAGTTGAAATCTGGGTGATTATGCCCCTGTTGCCGGGTTTGTGGTTGGCATCATCGGGCCGTGCCCGCGTTGATACTTGCCATCGACAAAGAGGCCTTGTGGCAGGTCGAGCGCCTCGGCCAGTGCCAAATACTCGGCATGGGTCAACAGATCAGTCATAGGTTTTGCCCCGTGATGCTTGAAACGGCGATGTTCATGGTGCGGATCACCTCTGCCAGTTCGCGTTTGTCGTCTTTGTTCAGCGGTTGAAGCGGTTTGCGGGGCGGGCCCGCGTCGATGCCGCGCAGGGTCAGCCCGTATTTAATGCATTGAACGAACTTGCCGCCCTGTTCGAGCACGCGCATGAGCGGCAACATTGCCGACATGATCGCGCGGTCCTTGATGAAATCGCCTTCAACCGCACAGGCCTGATACATCGCGATATGCGCCTCAGGGGCAAAGTTTGGCCCGGCGCATACCCAAGAACGTGCACCCCAGGCAAAGAACTCCAACGCCTGATCATCCATGCCGCAGCTTATCGCGATATGCGGGTAGTCGCGCACCAGCATGTGCAAGCGATTGATATCGCCAGAACTTTCCTTGATGCCGCAAAAATTGGGCGATCGGCCCAGACGGTCAAGGCACTCTTTGTCCATATTGACCGACATCCGGCCGGGATAATTATAAAGCATCACCGGCAGGTTCGCAGCCCGGTCAATCGCCAGCGCGTGCAAGGCAATTTCACGCCCCGTCGGGTAGGCATAAGGCGGCGTGGCCACCAAGAGCGCATCGGCCCCGGCTTTGACTGCGGCCTTTGCATAGATGATGCTGTCTTCGGTACGGATGGCACCGGTGCCAACCACCATCGGCACGCGTCCACCAATCAGCGCGGCGCAACGGATCATCATCTCCAGC
>JBARVN010000198.1:0-41337 GCA_049646285.1 Albidovulum sp.
TTCATCCTCATCGATACTCACCCGGATCAGCTGTCGGGTCTCGGGGTTCATGGTGGTGTCTTTCAGGTCCTTGGCGTCCATCTCTCCCAGACCCTTGAAGCGCTGCACGTCGATCTTGCCCTTGCCGCCAAGACCCTTGGCCAGCATCGCCTCTTTTTCCGCGTCATCGGCGACATAAAGCCGCCGCGCCCCTTGTGTCAGCCGGTAAAGCGGCGGGCAGGCGAGATAAAGGTGCCCCTTGTCGATCATCGGGCGCATCTGGGTGAAGAAGAACGTCATCAGGAGGGCCGCGATGTGGGCGCCGTCGACATCTGCATCGGTCATGATGATGACCTTGTCATAGCGCAGATCGTCGATATTGAAGCGCGTGCCCATGCCGCAGCCAAGCGCTTGGCTCAGGTCCGAGATTTCCTGATTGGTGCCGATCTTGGACGAGGCCGCCCCAAGCACGTTCAGGATTTTGCCCCGCAGCGGCAACAGGGCCTGGGTCTTGCGATCCCGCGCCATTTTGGCCGAACCACCGGCACTGTCGCCTTCGACGATGAAAAGTTCGGTGCCTTCGCGGTTGGTGGCGGAGCAGTCCACCAGCTTGCCGGGCAGGCGCAGTTTCTTGGTAGCCGATTTGCGCTGGGTTTCCTTTTCTTGCCGCCGCTTCAGGCGTTCTTCGGCGCGCAGCACCAGAAAATCAAGAATGGCGCCGGCGGATTTGGTATCGGCGGCCAGCCAGTTGTCGAAATGGTCGCGCACCGCCCCTTCAACCAGACGTGCAGCCTCGGTCGTGGCCAGCCGGTCCTTGGTCTGGCCCACGAATTCCGGTTCGCGGATAAAGCACGACACCAGCGCGCAGCCGCCGGTGATCATGTCGTCGCGGCTGATGAGGGCGGCTTTTTTGTTGTTCACCAGTTCGCCATACGCACGGATGCCTTTGAGAACCGCAGACCAGAAGCCCTGTTCATGGGTGCCGCCTTCGGGCGTGGGCACGGTGTTACAATAGGATTGAATGAAGCCGTCGCGCGAGGGCGTCCAGTTGATCGCCCATTCGACCTGACCTGGGACGCCGAATTTTTCCTGAAACTGCACAAGGCCCGCGAAAGGCCGGTCAGCATAGGTAGAGGCATTGGTGAGCTGTTCGCCAAGGTAGTCCGACAGGCCGCCGGGAAAGTGAAACACGGCTTCCGCCGGGGTTTCGCCGTCGCTGATCGCGGTTTTCCAGCGGATCTCGACGCCTGAGAAAAGATAGGCCTTGGACTTGACCATCTTCATCATGCGCGCGGGTTTGAAGCGGTGGTGGCCGAAGATTTCTTCATCCGCGTGGAAGGTCACGGTGGTGCCGCGCCGGTTCTGGGTGGGGCCGATTTTTTGCACCGGTCCTTGCGGGATGCCGCGCGAAAAGCGTTGCTCATAAAGCTCTTTGTTGCGCGCAACCTCGACCACCATACTGTCGGAAAGCGCGTTGACCACACTTGCCCCGACGCCGTGCAGACCGCCAGAAGTCTGATAGGCCTTGCCCGAGAACTTGCCGCCGGAGTGCAGCGTGCAGAGGATCACCTCAAGCGCGGATTTGCCGGGGAATTTCGGGTGCGGATCAATCGGAATGCCGCGGCCGTTGTCGCGGATGGTGACGGAGTAATCCGCATGCAGTTCGACCTCGATCCGGTTGGCGTGGCCCGCGACGGCTTCATCCATCGAATTGTCCAGCACCTCGGCCACAAGGTGGTGCAATGCGCGCTCATCCGTGCCGCCAATATACATGCCAGGGCGTTTACGCACAGGTTCCAACCCTTCGAGCACCTCGATGGACGAGGCGTCATAGGTCTCGGTCTGGCCGGTCAGAAGGTCATTGGGCATGGGGGCTGCTCGTCTCTTATGATTGAGGACGGATTAGACCATGCGGGTGCGGGCAGGGCAAGCGGACATGGCGGGTTTGGCGGCCACAGAACGGCGAAAATGCGGGTGAAAGGGCTGTCACCTTGCGCATGAAACGGCTCAAGGTGCCCTGAGTGGTTGCCAACCGGTCCTATCCCCCGGATAGTATGCCCGTCGGAGTGCCCAAGGTGGCATCCGCACGTGTATGCAAAGAACAAGTGGAGATAATCATGGGTATGTGGAGTTTCGTCAAAGACGCGGGCAAGAAGTTGCTGGGCGTTGGTGCAGCCGAGGCGGCCGAGCTTCCGGCGCAAGATGCGCTGCAGAAAGAAATCAAGGATCTTGGGCTGGATGCAAGTGGGCTCGACATCACGGTTGAGGGTGATCAGGTCAAAGTGTCCGGGAAAGCCATCAGCCAGGAGATGAAAGAAAAGGTCATTCTTGCGGTGGGCAATGTCAAAGGCGTGGCCGAGGTGCATGACGACGTGCCGGGGGCTGAGCCGGTGTTCCATACCGTGAAAAAGGGCGACACGCTGTCGGCCATCGCCAAAAAGACGCTGGGCAATGCCAACCGGTATCCTGAGATATTTGAAGCGAACAAGCCGATGCTGACGCATCCCGACAAAATCTATCCCGGTCAGATGCTGCGTATCCCGCAAGACTGATCCAATTTGCCCCGGTCCCTTGAGGGGGCCGGGCGCCTGACGCTGCGTCCCATTCATTTTGGGCCCAGCGTTTTACTTGCCCTGAATCCACTTTGCCCGCATCCTAGTTCCCAAGAACGCCCGTACCAACAGGGCGACAGGGGAGGATTGCTATGAAAAACTTCAGTACTGTGGCTGACCGTGACGCGCTGGTGCAGGAAATGCCTTACGAGGCCCGCAACCTTCCGGTTACGCTCTATGACTTCTTAAGCCGGACGCGCGATGCGCATGGGGTGCGAAACGCGGTCAGCTTTCAACTACTGTCTGATCCCGGTGCCCGCGCCGAAACCCTGACATGGGGCGATTTGCATGGCCGCGTGACCCAGGCTGCGAATCTGTTCCGTAGCCTTGGTGTCCGCGAAGGCGATGTGGTGGCGTTCCTTCTGCCCAATTCCAATGAAACGGCTGTCACGCTTTTGGGGGCAGCAGTCGCCGGTATCGTCAACCCGATCAATCCCTTGTTGGAACCTGAGCAGATCAGCGCCATCTTGCGCGAAACCAAGGCCAAGGTTCTGGTGACGCTGAAAGCATTCCCCAAAACCGACGTGCCACAAAAAGCCGCCGAAGCGGTCAAACATGCGCCCAACGTCAAAACCGTGCTTGAGGTTGATCTGAACCGCTATCTGACGCCGCCCAAAAGCTGGATCGTGCCCTTGGTGCGCCCCAAGGTGAATGTCGAGCACAAGGCAGATGTAAAAAGCTTCAATGCCGAATGTGCTAAAATGCCCGCTGACCACCTGACCTTTGACGACACTAAAGCAGACCGGGTGGCTGCCTATTTCCATACCGGCGGCACCACGGGCATGCCCAAAGTGGCACAGCACAAATATTCGGGCATGATTTACAACGGCTGGCAGGGCGTCAGCTTCCTGTTCAACGAAAAAGATGTGCTGATCTGCCCCTTGCCGCTGTTTCATGTGCTGGCGGCTTATCCGGTCTTTATGTCCTGCATCGCCAGTGGCGCGCATATGGTGTTGCCGACGCCTGCCGGTTATCGCGGCGATGGGGTGTTCGACAATTTCTGGAAACTGATTGAGCGCTGGCAGGTCAGCTTTCTGATTACGGTGCCCACCGCCATTGCGGCCCTGATGCAGCGCCCGGTTGATGCCGATGTCTCATCATTGAAATCCGCGATTTCTGGGTCTGCCCCCTTGCCGGTCGAGCTGTTCAAACGGTTTGAGGCGGCCACAGGCGTGCAGATTCTGGAAGGCTACGGGCTGACCGAAGCCACATGCCTTGTGTCGTTGAACCCGCCGCATGGCGAGAAGAAAATCGGCTCGGTCGGTATCCCTTTGCCTTATTGCGAAGTGCGCATTTTGCACGCCGATGCCGAAGGCAAGATCACCAAGGAATGCGGGACAGACGAGGTGGGCGAGATCTGCGTCGCCAATCCCGGTGTGTTCGAAGGCTCCACCTATACGGAAGTGTCGAAAAATCAGGGGTTGTTCGCGGGGGGGCGGTTCTTGCGCACCGGCGATCTGGGCCGGCTTGATCCGGACGGCTATCTTTGGATCACCGGGCGCGCCAAAGATCTGATCATCCGGGGCGGGCACAACATTGACCCGGCGGAAATTGAAGAAGCGTTGGCAGGGCACCCTTCGGTGGCCTTTGCAGGCGCCATCGGTCAGCCCGATGCCTTCGCGGGTGAGCTGCCATGTGTGTATGTCGAACTGGTGTCAGGGGCCGAGATCACGCCGGATGAGCTGATGGAATTCGCCAAATCTCACATCCATGAACGCGCCGCGATCCCGAAATATATCGAAGTGCTGGATGAGCTTCCCAAAACCGCCGTTGGCAAGATCTTTAAACCCGATCTGCGCAAACGCGCGATTACACGGGTGTACAACAGCGTGCTGGCCGATGCCGGGTTTGCGGTCAACGTGCGCGAAGTGGTCGAAGACAAAAAACGCGGCCTTGTCGCGCGGCTGGAAAAGACCGGCGCGGTTGATGAAGAGGCGCTGACCCACAAGCTTGGCGAATACACCCGGCCATGGGAATGGGCGGACTGACGGGCCTGACCGGCTTACCGCCAGTCGTATCCCAGCACGACGCGTTCACGCCGCACCACCAAGGCATCAGGCGGTGCCAGATGGGCACGCGCGGCGCGGTGCCCGTCATGCACAGCATGGGCGATCAGCCCCGGCGCGCGTGCGTCGCCAATGCGCGTCAGCGTTGCCAGCCCCGCATCCGCCAATGCCTGCCACAGCCCGTCGCGGGGCGCGCGCGAGGTGACGGGGATAAACCCGCCGCAGGCAACCTGCACCTCTCGCCCGGAATAAACGCAGCCGATACCTGCCGTGCCGGGGGCAAGCCCGGTCACAAGCGATGAGGTCAGAATGGTCACGCCCCGTTCGATCAGCCGCTGTTGCAGCCGCGACTGTTCGACGGTGAATTCACTCCATTCGGCGACTTTTCCGGCGGGGGTGACATAGGTTACGTCATGCCCTTCGGCGGCCAGAAGATCGGCCAGCCCGGCGGCGATGTGGTAGCCCTCGTCATCAAATATCACGACAGGGCCTTCGGGGCGTGTGCCCTGAAGGATCGCCTCTGGTGTCAGGCTGCGCGGATCGGTGAAACTGGCCACGCCTTGCGGGAAGCTGCGGCCACGACCATCGGTGCGCCAAAGGCTGCCGGTGGCGACCAATACGTGGCGCACGGCGGTGTCGATCACATCGGTGCGCGTCATTTCGCTGGCGCGGTAAAGCTCGATATTGGGAAGCTTGCCAATCTGGTGCATGCGCCAGTCGCGCACCCGCGCCCATTCGCCCAGCCCCGGCAGGCGTGCCTCAAGCGTCACCCGCCCGCCCGGCGCGTCCGTGGCCTCGGCCAGCAACACCGGCACACCGCGGCGGCCCAGTGTCAGCGCGGCCTCCAATCCCGCCGGGCCGCCGCCCACAACCAGCACCGGATCGGCGCGGCCGATGACGGCGGGCACATGTTCCGGGTGCCAGCCGCGCCGCCATTCTTCGCCCATCGTCGGGTTCTGGGTGCAGCGGATCGGCGCGCCCAGCCCGTCATGAGCGTAGCAGATATTGCAGCCGATACATTCGCGGATATCGTCCATCCGCCCGTCGCGGATCTTGGCAGGCAAGAAGGGATCTGCAATCGACGGGCGGGCCGCACCGATGAAATCGATGATCCCCCGGCGGATCTGGCCAAGCATCGTCTCGGGGCTGGTGAAACGCCCTACGCTGACCACCGGCTTGCCGGTGGCCGCGCGAATATGGGCGATGTGGGTCTCAAGAGGGGCCTCGGTGACAAAGCGGGATGGACCCATCTCGGTGCCGTAATCCGGGATCGTGACGTCAAAGACATCAATCAGGGGCGCAAGCGCGGCCAGAAACGCCGCGCGTTCTTCGCCGCCCGTCCCATCCTCATCCGTGACCTCGATGCGGATCGCCACGGCGGCACGGTCGCCCACGGCTTCGCGGGTGTCTTCGACCAGTTCGCGCACCAGCCGGGAGCGCGCGGCAAATTCGCCGCCATAGTCGTCGGCGCGCAGGTTGGTCGAAGGGTCGAGGAACTGACTGAGCAGATAAGTGTGGGCGGCATAGACATAGACGATGTCAAACTCTGCTTCGCGCGCACGCAAGGCAGCGGCGCGGTGCCAGTCGCGCAGCGCGCGGATGTCAGCGCGGTCCATGCGCTGGCATTGCCAGGGGACCAGCGCGGCCATCATGCTTTCGGGGCCCAGAGGCGCCTCACGGCTGAGCACATTGCCAGACCGGACTCCCCCGTGCCACAGCTCGACCCCGGCCAGTGCACCATGATCATGCACGGCCCCGGTCATCGCGGCCATATTGGCGATGTCATCCTTGTCCCAAAGCGTCGCGTAGGGGGCGGGCGTGTCATCAGATGTGGGATGGATCGAACAGTATTCAGTGTTGACCACGCCCCAGCCGCCTTCGGCCTTGATTTCGCGCATGCGTGCCAGTGTGGCGGGCAAGGCATAGCCCATGCCGGTACAATGCGGCACCTGCCAAAACCGGTTCGGCGCGGTCACCGGGCCGATGGCCAGTGGTTCAAACAGCGGGTCAAATCTTGGGTCGCGGGGCATGCTGGCGGTCCCTGGAGGTATGGTGCAGGCAACGCGATTGCGTGCCAAATTGTCAAGGGCGTCGGGTATCGCGTGCATATGCGAGATTTAAGCCGGTGGCTGCCAGAATCTGGGCGTCGATCCGCCGCTTTGTCGCGAAATACTGTCCCGGATCGTGGGACGATGCTGCGGGCAAACCATCAAGATCTGCATCTAATTGTCTGTAAATCGACACATTTTCTTACATTACGGCTTTCTTTAAGGCAGAATCTGGCCGGATTGCCGCATTTTCGCCAGATTCTGCTCGCTACTGTTTCCCTTGGGGGCGCGTTGACAGATCGGGACAACCGGTCGTCTTTGTTAGGGAAAGTGGTAACATGCGCTGCCAAGCAATGTCGGCCAGACAACTGGCGCGTTTCAAGCGGTCTGAAGACGGGGCCGCGACAATTGAAGCTGTTCTCTGGCTTCCCTTTTTCATTATGCTTTTCGGCCTGCTGGCCGATGTCTCGATGGTCTTTCATGGCCAGTCCAAGCTTTTGCGTATCGTGCAAGACGCCAATCGCAGCATGTCCATCGGACGGTTTGCCTCGACCAGCGATGCAGAAGACTTCGTACGCTCGAGGGTGACTGGCATTTCCTCCAATGCTTTGGTGACCACCAGTTACATTGCAGGGACAGGCCTGATCACCACGCAGCTTAGCGTGCCGATCGGTGATCTTGATCTCTTTGGCGTATCTTCTGTGTTCAGCGGTGTCAGAATGGCGGTTCGGTCCGAACATCTGATGGAGAGCTGAGCCATGAAGTTTCCGGATTGGAAGGCCCGCGCTGTCCGCTTTTGGCGCGCAGACGAGGGGGGGATCACCGTCCTCAGCCTGCAAATGTTTCTGGGCGCGCTGGTGATCGGCGGTCTGACGGTTGACTTCGGCAATGGTGTTGCCAACAAAACCCGGCTTCAGGTCGCCGCTGATGCCGCCGCTCATGCAGCGCTCTATACGCGTGAGCTGCACAGCGAAGCCGAAGCAAAAACCGCGGCATTGGACATGGCAGCGCTGAATATGCCCGCGGGTGCGTTCGGGACTGTCTTGTCGGATCACGATATTTCCTTTGGCCGCTGGGACAGCGTGAACCAGAGCTTCAGCCCAGATGCCACATCCAAAGAGGCCGTGCTGGTCTCGACCAAGCGCCACGCAAGCAACGGCAACGGTGTGGCCACCTATATGCTGGGCCTGGTTGGCTTCAACGCGCTTGACGTAACCTCGGGCACAGTTTTTGAGACTTATTATCCGACCTGCTTTCGCGAAGGTTTCGTGGCCCAGGACCGGGTAGATATGCAGTCAAACGGGTATTTCACCTCAGGTTTCTGCATCCATTCGCAGACGCATGTTTCGGTCAGCTCAAACAATACGTTTGAGCCGAATGTGGTCGTGTCCATGCCGGATCAGCGCGATATTCAACTGCCAAGCTCGGGCTTCACGTCCAATGTCGGGTTGCAGCCAGCCCTGCGTGACGGGTCCTACAACTTGCGCATCGTCAACCGCATTGATGAGATTATTCGCGGCATTGAGACCGACACGACCGATCCCAATGTTGGCATCATGGCATCCGGGTCGCTTTATCATCGTCCCTATATCACCTCTGCCGTGCCGATCACGATCAAGGCTCAGGGTCCAACAGCACTTGACCCAGCCAAATTCCAGGCTGGCAGAATCCATGTGATGGATTGCAAAAATGACAACACCCACAAGCAGATCGGCGCAGGGTTTTCTTTGGTGAACATGGTGTTGATCACCGATTGCCGTTTGCAGTTTGCGGGCGGGGCGGTGATGGAGAATGCCGCCATCATTACCAAAAATACCGATGCAAAGTCGCTATATGCCTCGGCCAACATTGTGATCGGAAAAGATGACAGTTGCGCCAGCGGCGGCGGCGTTCAGATGATCACCAAAGGTGGTGCCGATTTCGCCTCTGGCGTCGAAGCCTACGGCAGCCAGATCATTGCGGCGGGCGATATTTCGATGACGGCCAATGCGGCCGGGGTTGAAGGTATCGCCCTTGTTGCAGGCGGCATGCTTGATGTCACATCAAATGGAGCCTTTGGGTTTTGCGGCGGTGCCGGCATGGAAAACAATTATGAGGCGGCCTATTTCCGCCTTGCCAATTAGCGAGACGCTGTTTTGCCCGGTTGGGCAAGCTCTCCCCCGTTCCCTCGTCGTGGTACGACGCACCTTGCGGCCGGATCAGTTTGATCCGGTCGTTTTTTTGCGGTCCTGTGCCATGAAACGACAAAGCATGTCGCCGATTGACGCGGAAAGCGCAGATGCGCATTGAAATCTGCGCGCAAGGCCGCTTCACTACCGGCTTGGGGGGGAATCTGATGCGCTACTCAGGATTTAGGGTCATCACCGAGGGGCTTTTTGGCAACAAAGGCTGGAAGCCCGCGTGGCGCAACCCGGAGCCGAAGGCAGACTATGACTGTGTGATCATCGGCGGCGGTGGCCACGGTTTGGCCACGGCCTACTATCTGGCCAAGAACCACGGAATGACCAATATTGCGGTGCTGGAGAAAGGCTATCTTGGCAGTGGCAATATCGGGCGCAACACCACCATTGTGCGGGCCAACTACTTTCTGCCCGGTAATCAGGAATTCTACAGCCATTCCCTGAAGTTGTGGGAGGGGCTTGAGGCAGATCTGAACTATAACGTCATGCATTCGCAGCGCGGGTTGATCAATCTCTTTCATTCCGACGGCCAGCGCGATGCCTTCGCGCGGCGCGGCAATGCGATGATCAGCCAAGGCGATGATGCCGAATTGTTGGACCGCGACGGCGTGCGCAGCCATCTGCCGTATCTTGACTTTGAGCAAACGCGCTTTCCGATCTATGGCGGGCTGTTGCACCGGCGGGGCGGTACGGCGCGCCATGACGCAGTGGCCTGGGGCTATGCGCGCGGTGCCGATCAAAGGGGTGTCGATCTGATCCAGAACTGCGAAGTGACGGGCATCGACATGAAAAACGGCCGCGTGACAGGCGTGCAGACCAGTCGGGGGCCGATCCGGTCGAAAAAGGTGGCGATCATCACTGCCGGTCGTTCAGGGCAGGTGGCCGCGATGGCCGGGATGCGCCTGCCGGTCGAAAGCCACATCTTGCAGGCCTTCGTCACCGAAGGGCTGAAACCAGTCATCGACCATGTTGTCAGCTTTGGCATGGGGCATTTCTATATCAGCCAGTCCGACAAAGGCGGGCTTGTCTTCGGGGGCGATTTGGATTTCTACGCCTCCTACGCGGCGCGGGGAAACTTGCCGATGGTCGAGCATGTGATGGAGGCGGGCATGACCCTGATGCCGATGATCGGCAAAGCCAGGGTGCTGCGATCATGGGGTGGGATCATGGACATGACACCGGACGGATCGCCGATTATCGACAAGACCGGGATCGAAGGGCTCTATATCGATTGTGGCTGGAATTACGGGGGCTTCAAGGCCGTTCCTGCCAGCGGATGGTGCATGGCGCATCTGATGGCCACGGACCAAAGCCATGACTATGCACGCCGCTTCCGCCTTGATCGTTTCGCCACCGGCCATCTTCTGGATGAAGAAGGCACCGGCAGCCAGCACAACCTGCATTGAGGGAATGATATGCGTATAACCTGTCCCCTTTGCGGCGACCGTGACCGGCGCGAATTCACCTATTACGGCGATGCGGTCTATGCTGATCGGCCCGCCGAAGGGGCCGCAGCCGAGGCATGGGACAACTACTTGCATCTGCGCGACAACCCGGCAGGCGAGACGCGTGACCTTTGGTATCATGAGATGGGCTGTTCGGCCTGGATCGAGGTTACGCGCAACACTGTGACGCATGAAATATCCGCGACCCGTCTCATGACGGAGCGGAACAAGCCCGCCAAGGGCAGGGGGAAGGCGACATGAGGATCGCGGGCAAAGGGCTGATTGATCGCGATACACCCGTGGGATTCCGGTTTGACGGGCGCGACTATACCGGGTTTCAGGGCGATACGCTGGCCTCGGCCCTACTTGCGTCGGGCGTCGGGGTGATGGGCCGGTCGTTTAAATATCACCGCCCGCGCGGGGTGATGACAGCCGGGTCCGAAGAACCGAATGCGCTGGTGACGGTGGGGCGCGGGGCCGCCCAAGTGCCCAATGTGCGCGCCACGATGCAAGAGATCCATTCTGGGCTGGACGCGCGCAGCCAGAACTGCTGGCCGTCGCTGGGCTTTGATGTGATGGCGGTGAATGATCTGGTATCCCCCTTCCTAAGTGCCGGTTTTTATTACAAGACCTTCATGTGGCCGCGCGCCTTTTGGGAAAAGCTCTATGAACCTGCGATCCGCCGCGCCGCCGGTCTTGGCGCGCTGTCCGGCCTGTCCAACGCCGAGCATTATGAAAAGGCCTGGGCGCATTGTGATCTTCTGGTGATCGGCTCTGGCCCTGCCGGTTTGATGGCGGCTTTGGTCGCAGGCCGGGCGGGGGCTGATGTGATCCTGGCCGAAGAAGATGCCGTGATGGGCGGGCGCCTTTTGGCCGAAACCCATGAGGTTGGCGGCAAGCCCGGCGCGGATTGGGCGGCAGAGGCGCTGGCCGAGCTTGGCGCTATGCCCAATGTTCGCCTCATGCCGCGCACGGCGGTAACCGGCGCTTATGATGATGGCACCTACGGCGCGCTGGAACGGGTCGGGTTGCATCTGGCCAATCCGCCCAAGGATCTGCCGCGCGAATGTTTCTGGCGCATTGTCGCGCGCCGCGCGGTGCTGGCCGCAGGCGCGCATGAACGCGCGATTGCCTTTGACAATAATGACCGGCCCGGCGTGATGATGGCCGGGGCGGCGCGTGCCTATCTCAACCGCTGGGGGGTGGCTGCGGGCCAGTCGGTCACGATTTTTGGCAACAATGATGACGCGCACCGCACCGCGCATGATCTGGTCGCGGCCGGCATTCGGGTGGCAGCCCTTGTGGATGTGCGCGAAGATGTGACGGTCTCGGGCGATTTTCCGGTTCATGCCGGGGCCCGCGTTGTCGATACCGTGGGTCGCAAAGGTCTGCGCGATGTGATCATCGCGGCAGCGGATGGTACGATCACCCGCGTGGCCAGCGATATGCTGGCGGTTTCGGGCGGTTGGAACCCTGCGCTGCATCTGACCTGTCACATGAACGGCCGACCCGTTTGGCGCGAGGATATCGCGGCCTTTGTGCCCAAGCCCGACATGGTGCCGGGGCTGGTTGCGGCAGGGGCCGCCAATGGTGCGTTATCAACCCATGCCTGCCTGTCCGAAGGGGGCGGCGCGGCCACTGAGGCGCTGCAAGCGCTTGGGTTTAAACCCGGCAAGCCCGTGCTGCCGCAGGCCGAGGATGGCGCGACCCGCATCCGTCCCTATTGGGAGGTGCCGGGCGTCAAAGGGCGTGCGTGGCTTGATTTTGCCAATGATGTCACCACCAAGGATGTGAGGCTGGCCGCACAAGAGAACTTCGCCTCGGTCGAGCATATGAAACGATATACGACGCAAGGCATGGCCCCCGATCAGGGCAAGAATTCCAATGTGTCCGCTCTGGCCGTGCTGGCCGATGCCACCGGGCGCGGCATCCCAGAGACGGGGACCACGACGTTTCGCCCGCCCTATATTCCCGTCTCGATTGCCGCTTTGGGTGCAGGTGGGCAGGGGGCCGGTTTCGCGCCGCAGCGTTACACCACATCGCATAAGGCAGCGCTTGAACGGGGTGCGCCGATGATCGAGGCCGGGCTTTGGTACCGGCCGTCCTACTTCCCGCGCTCGGGCGAGAAAACCTGGCGCGAGGCGTGTGACCGCGAGGTTGCGATGGTGCGCGAGCGGGTGGGGGTTTGCGATGTCTCAACCCTTGGCAAGATCGACATTCAGGGCAAGGATACGGGGCGGTTTCTGGATCTGGTCTACACCAATACGTTTTCGACGCTGAAAGAGGGCCGGGTGCGCTATGGCCTCATGCTGCGCGACGACGGGCTGATCATGGATGACGGCACGACCGCACGCTTGGGCCACAGCCACTATCTGACCACGACCACCACGGCGGCGGCAGGCCCGGTGATGCGGCATCTGGAATTTGTGCATCAGGCGCATTGCCCCGAATGGGATGTGCGGATGATTTCTGTCACCGAACAATGGGCGCAGTTCGCGGTGGCGGGGCCATTGGCGAGGGAGCTTTTGAATTCGGTGCTGGATGCCCCGATAGGTGATGCGGATTTTGCCTTCCTCTCTTGCGGTCCGGTCCGGGTCATGGATGTTGATGCGCGGCTCTTTCGAATCTCATTTTCCGGCGAACTTGGCTATGAAATCGCGGTGCCTGCGCGCTTTGGTGCGGCGTTCTACCGCGATCTGGTGGCGCGGGCGGAAAGTCTGGGCGGCGGGGCATATGGCATGGAGGCGCTCAACGTCCTGCGCATTGAGAAGGGCTTTGTCACCCACGCTGAAATCCACGGGCGCATCACCGCCTTTGATATCGGGCTGCAAGGCATGATCAGCGCCAAGAAGGACTGTATCGGCAAAGCGGCCAGTCAGCGACCGGGCCTGACAGGGCCTGAGCGTGAGCAGATGGTCGGGTTGAAACCGGTTCTGCCGGGGCGTGAGATTGGCGCAGGCGCACATCTGTTCAACGAAGGGTCCGACCCGGTCCGGGTCAATGATCAGGGCTATGTCACCTCGGTCTGCTATTCGCCCACATTGTCAAGCTGGCTGGGGCTTGCTTTCCTGAAGGATGGGCGGGCGCGGATCGGGCAGCGTGTGCGTCTGGTCGATCACCTGCGCAAGACTGACCTTTTGTGTGAAGTGACCCATCCCATCTTCTTTGACCCGGACGGAGGGCGTGCACGTGCCTAACCTGATCGAAACCTCCGCCTGCGAGGGACTGTTGCCCGTAAATGTCGGCGACGTCACCTTGCACGAAATGCCCGCGGTCCGGATCACCTCGGTGGCCCCGTTCAAAGGCCAGACGCAGGCCTTGACCGCCGCGCTGAAAAAGCTGGGGCTTGGCTGGCCGAAACCGGGAGCATCCATTGTCAAAGACGGGCGCATGATCCTTTGGTCTGGTCGCGATCAGGCGCTGCTGATCGGGGCTGAGCCTGAGGGGCTGGATCAGGTTGCAGCCCTCAGCGACCAAAGTGATGGCTGGGCGCGGATGCAGCTTTGCGGGGCGGGAGCAGAGGCGGTGTTGGCCCGGCTGGTGCCGCTGGATCTGAGTGTGGCCGTGTTTTTGCCGGGCGCGGTGGCCCGATCCGGGCTGAACCATATGATGATGGTTTTGCACCGGGACAAGGTGGAATGCTTTGCGATCATGGTTTTTCGCTCGATGGCAGCATCGGCAGTGCATGAACTCACAGGGGCGATGGCGGCCGTTGCCGCGCGAAAGCTTTCAGAGCATTCGGCCTGAAGCGAAACGCCGCAGGTGACGCTATATCGCCATATTGTCATTCTAATTACGCGCCTGAAACAAGATCGTCGTGACAGGCCGGGTATTTGTGCTCAGATACTCCGGTTATGTGTAAAGTTGGAGTGCGTGTGCCGAAATCAAACCAAAAAACGGCCCAGACCCGCCGGTTTTTGATGCTGCAAGGGCCGCATGGTCCCTTCTTTCGTCAACTGGCCCGCATGCTGCGCCGCACGGGTGCCGAGGTTTGGCGGGTTGGGTTCAACCAAGCGGATGCGGTATTTTGGGGGCGGGCGCACTATATTCCCTATCTTGGCTCTGCCGAAGAATGGCCCGAGCACTGCGCGGGCCTTTTCGCAGAATACGGCATCACGGATCTGGTGCTTTATGGTGACAGCCGGTCTATTCACGCCGAAGCAATTGTTGCGGCAAATCGACGTGGGTTGACCGTGCATGTCTATGAAGAGGGCTATCTGCGCCCGTATTGGGCGACCTATGAGCGGGGTGGTTCAAACGGAAACTCACCGCTTATGGCGTTGTCGATTGACGATATGCGCCAGGCCCTTGCGCGGTCGGAAATGGACCCTCCGCGCGCGCCGGGCCATTGGGGCGATATGCGTCAGCACATCTTTTACGGCGCTCTTTACCATTTCATTGTGATGGTTCTTAATCAGCGCTACCGCAATTTTCAGCCCCATCGCGGCATCACCGTCGCCGAGGAATTCCGGCTTTACCTTAAACGGCTGGTATTGATGCCGGTACATCATCTGACCCGTTGGGCGACGACGCTGAGAATCCGGTATGGCGGCTATCCCTATCAACTGGTGCTGATGCAGCTGGAGCATGACGCAAGTTTTCAAATGCATTCCGATTTCAGCTCGATGCCGGAATTTGTGACGCTGTGCCTTGAGGAGTTTGCCCGCGGCGCGCCCAACCATCATCACCTTGTCTTCAAGGCCCACCCGCTGGAGGATGAGCGCGCATCAGTTGCGTCCGCGATCCGCGATGGCGCGCGCAGGCTGGGTCTGGCGGGGCGGGTTCACTACCTGCGCGGGGGCAAGCTTGCCCGGATCTTGGATGGCGCGCGGGGGGCTGTGACGGTGAATTCAACGGCAGGGCAGCAAGTGTTGCTGCGCGGCATGCCGCTTAAGGCCTTTGGGCGTGCGGTCTACTGCAAACCGGAATTCTTGTGTGACCAGCCCTTGGCAGAATTTTTTGCCGCCCCGCGCCGCCCCGATCAACGCGCGTACCGCGATTATCGCCACTATCTGTTGGAAACATCGCAGACTCCGGGCGGATATTATTCGGCATTTGGCCGCCGCCGGCTGCTGCGGCAAGTCATCGACATGATGCTATCGAGCGAGGACCCGTATGTGGCGCTGACCTCGGGTACAGCGGCACCACGGCAACAGTTGACCGCCGTGAACGCGGACAGCTAGATTTTTTACAGCAATATCACTAGGGTGGTTCGGGTGACTGAGGCAGATTACCAAGCAGTTTCCCGTTAAGAGGAGCTTAGAAGTTGAAAAAAACCGCACCCCGCTGGGTCAGATCAGTGGTAATGTTTGCACTTGTTGCAAGCATTTCCGGCTGCGGATTGCCGCGGTCGGGCCCCAATAAGCGTGAGCTTTATGCAAGCTCGGCCAATCAGCAAGGCAATGCTTTCGTGATCGCCGTAGATGACCGCGTCGCCAAAGCGACGTCGGCGACCCCTGTCGTGGCCTTTTCCAATGGGTTCCTCGGCGCTGGCGTCATTGGCTCGGATGAGATCAGACCGGGCGATGTGCTGGGGCTGACCATCTGGGAAAACGTGGACAACGGGCTTTTGGCCAGCCAAGGCACCAATGCAACCGCATTGACCGAAGTACAGGTGGATGGTTCTGGCTTCATTTTCGTGCCCTATGCGGGCCGGATCAGAGCGTCGGGAAACACACCAGAGAGTTTGCGGCGCATCATCACCAACAAGCTTGACGCTCAGACACCGGATCCACAGGTTTCGGTCAGCCGCCTGGCCGGTGATGGCGCCACCGTATCCGTCATGGGCGGGGTTGGCGGTCAGGGTGTCTATCCGATCGAACGCCCGACACGGACGTTGGCGGCGATGCTGGCGCGTGCGGGTGGCGTCGTGATCGAGCCGGAAATCGCGCAGGTTGTCGTCACACGCGGCCATCATACCGGCAGAGTGTGGTTGAAGGATCTTTATTCTAACCCGCAGATGGATGTGGCCCTGCGCCCGGGCGATGTGGTTCTTGTCGAAAAGGATCAGCGTTACTTCACGGCTTTGGGTGCCACGGGCGCGCAAAACCGCGTGCAGTTCGAAACCCAAACCCTGTCCGCCATCGAAGCCATCGCCCAGGTGGGCGGGCTGTCGACAAATATCGCCGACCCGACCGGGGTGTTCGTGTTGCGCAATGAGACGTCTGAGATTGCCAATGCGCTGCTTGGGCGCACCGATCTGACAGGCCCCGTGCGTGTGGCCTATGTGTTGGACCTGACCGAACCCAACGGAATCTTCAATGCCCGTGATTTCATGATACGCGATGAAGACACGGTTTATGTGACAGAGGCGCCCTATGTTCAGTGGCAAAAATCGCTTGCGGTTTTGACCGGGACTGCAAACTCGGCCAACTCACTGAACAAAGCCGCCGGCGGCTAATGGACCGTCATGCGCAAGATAGGGCCGCCGGAGATGATCTCCGGCGGCTATTTGTTTTTTCGGGCGGCTTTCTGACACAGCCGCGCATTCGACGCATCCTGACATTGGCCGGTTATGATATTCGATTGGGCAAACCATCCGGGCCCGGCGACCGGATTGGCGTGTGGGGGCACAGCCCCACGGCCCCAAGGGGGGAAACCGTTGCCGAGTGGACCGGAACGCCCGTGGTGCGCGTGGAAGACGCATTCTTGCGCTCGGTTCACCCCGGCCGCGAAGGCGGCGAGCCACCCCTTGGCCTGATGATCGATCCGGTGGGTGTGCATTTTGATAGTTCTGCCCCCTCCCGGCTTGAAGAGATATTGGCGCATGATCCCTTGGATGACGGCGCGGTGCTGGAACGCGCGCGTGACGGCATGGCCCGGCTGAAGGCGGCGCATCTTTCCAAATACAACGGCTTTGACCCCGATCTTGCGGTGCCCAATCCGGGCTATGTGTTGGTTATTGACCAGACCAAGGATGATGCGTCGATCCGCTACGGCGGTGCCACGGCAGGCACGTTCCGCGAAATGCTTGCCTTTGCCGAGATCGAGCATCCGGGCACCCGCATTGTGATCAAGACCCATCCCGAAACCCAGGCCCATAAGCGGCTTGGCCATTTCAATGACGGGCATGTGCATGGGCGCGTGTCGGTGGTCAATGAACCGGTCTCGCCCTGGGCGCTTATGGACGGGGCGATTGCGGTTTACACCGTTTCATCGCAGTTGGGGTTTGAGGCGATCATGGCCGGACACCGGCCGCGCGTGTTTGGCCAACCCTTCTATGCAGGCTGGGGGCTGACGGTGGATGAAAATCCTGTGGCGCGGCGCGAACGCAAGCTGACCCGCGCCCAGCTTTTTGCCGGTGCGATGATCCTTGCGCCCACATGGTATGACGCCCCGCGCGACCGGCTTTGCAGTTTTGAAGAGGCGGTAGATCAGCTGGAGGCCGAGGTGCGTGCCCACCGCGACGATCATGCAGGTCATGTGGCGCTTGGTATGAAGCTGTGGAAACGGAGCCATATTCAAAAAGCCTTCGGTCGCAGCAAACGGGTCATTTTTCAAAATGACCCGGGCCGCGCGGTGATGGCGGCGCGCGCCGAGGGGCGGGGGCTTTTGGTTTGGGCTGGCCGTGAAAGCGAGACGATGCGCACACTGGCCAAGGATGTGCCGCTGCGTCGGGTCGAGGACGGGTTTTTGCGCTCTCGTGGGCTTGGGGCGGCATTGGTGCCGCCGCTGTCGCTGGTGGCAGATGGTGCGGGCATTTATTATGATCCCGCAGGCGAAAGCGATCTGGAAAGGCTTATTGCTGCGGGCGCACCGCCGGGCGGTCGTGACCGCGCCCAACGCCTGATCGCCCGCCTGATCCGCGCGGGCCTGACGAAGTATAATCTTGAGGCCGGAGCGGTGCCGCCTTTGCCCGAAGGTCGCCGGATATTGGTGCCGGGGCAGGTAGAGGATGACGCCTCGATCCATCTTGGTGCGGGCGATGTGCGCACCAATCGTGCCTTGCTGGAACGCGTCCGCGCCGAGAACCCAGGCGCGGTGCTGGTCTACAAACCCCACCCCGATGTCGAGGCAGGCCTGCGCGTCGGGGCCATTCCCGAGGCCGAGTTGCGCGGCCTTGCCGATGTGATCGCGCGTGACGCGGACCCTGCCAAGCTGATCGAAGCGGTGGACGAGGTCTGGACGATGACCTCGGCCCTTGGGTTCGAAGCCCTGATCCGGGGCCGCCCGGTGACCTGTCTTGGTTTGCCGTTCTATGCTGGTTGGGGGCTGACGCGCGACCTTTTCCCGGCGCCTGCACGCCGAACCGCCCGCCCGGATCTGGCGGCGCTGGTCCACGCCACACTGATTGCCTATCCGCGCTATGTGGACCCGGTTTCACAGCTTCCTTGTCCGGTCGAAGTGATCGTTGACCGGCTGGCCCATCACGAGGTTCCGCAGCCCGGGCAGGGCAATCGGATCTTGTCAAAGATACAGGGGCTTTTGGCCAGCCAGAGCTGGATCTGGCGCTAAAGGACGGTGCGGTTGGCGTGGGTAAAAATCAACCGTAACTCACCAATGGCGAGGGTCCGTATGCTCATTGGAACAACAATGCCTGGCTTGATCCCAGTGGATTGGGCAACGGGATGTCCGGACGCGAGGCCACCTGAGGGCATAGACTGGCTTTTGATTGCCTCGCACAATGCATCGAACGCTAAGCAGGTGCCTGTCGTGTTGAAGATCAGCAGATTGCAAATCGCAGCTTACGTCAGTGTCCGAAATTCGGGGGGTAGCTCATCCGTACAGAGAAATTTTCCACCCATGAGGATCTGTTGATCCGGGTGCGCGCACCGAAGCCAGAATGGGCTGTGTTCCACCGACTGGCCGGATTTTTGACTGCGCTGTGTTGTTTTGCAGGAGAAATGGCGGCTGCACCCCGGTGAGCGTCGCCTCCGGGCTGGCCAAAGTCTGATCATTGGGCTATCGCGGCCCCAAACCATAGTGACCGGGGCTGATCAGATGACCATGGATCTCAAAGACGCCATATCGCCGATCGAAGACATTATTGAGGCGGCCCGCAAGGGTCAGATGTTCATTCTTGTGGATCATGAAGATCGCGAGAATGAAGGCGATCTGGTGATTGCGTCCGAGATGTGCACCCCGGAAGCGATCAATTTCATGGCGACGCATGGGCGCGGACTGATCTGTCTGACGCTGCCCGCATCCCGGATCGAGGCGCTGGGCCTGCAAATGATGGCCACCAACAATTCATCGCGTCATGAAACCGCCTTCACGATCTCAATCGAGGCCCGCGAAGGCGTGTCCACAGGCATTTCCGCGCATGACCGTGCGTTGACGGTCGCTGTGGCCATCGACCCCACGAAAGGTCCTGCCGATATCGCCACACCCGGCCACGTGTTCCCCCTGCGTGCCCGTGATGGCGGTGTTTTGGTGCGTGCAGGCCATACGGAGGCTGCAACCGATATCAGCCGTCTGGCCGGTTTGAACGCCTCTGGTGTGATCTGCGAGATCATGAATGACGATGGCACCATGGCGCGTCTGCCTGACATGGTGGTCTATGCGAAAAAGCACGGACTGAAGATCGGCACCATTTCGGACCTGATCGCGTATCGCCGCCGCCATGACAATCTGGTGCGCGAAACCGCGACCAGCATGGTCATGTCTGCCTATGGCGGTGAGTGGTGCATGCGCGTCTTTACCGATCAGTCCGAAGGGATTGAGCATGTGGTCCTGACCAAGGGCGATGTGACCACGCCCGAGCCGGTGCTGGTGCGCACCCATGCGCTGAATATCTTGGAGGATGTGCTGGCGCTTGGCCCATCGCCAGAAGGTGAGTTGGCCCGCGCGATGCAGATTATTGCCCGCGAAGGGCGCGGTGCCGTGTGCCTGTTCCGCGACCCTAAAACCACGCTGATGGTCGAGGAAGACGAAGGGCCGCGCACCATCAAGCAAACCGGGCTTGGCGCACAGATCCTGTCGAGCATGGGGTTGAAAGAGCTGATTTTGCTGACCGACTCGCCCATGACCCGTTATGTTGGTCTGGACGCCTATGATCTGACAATCACGGGCACCCGCCCGATTACCGAGGGCTGAGACATGGCCGGAACCGAGACCCATTACACGCTTGATCTGCCAAAGTTCGACCGCAAGGTGCGCCTGTTGATCGTGGTGGCGCCTTACTACAAGGACATTGCCGATAATCTCGTCACCGGCGCCAAGGCCGTTGCGACCGCTGTTGGCGCAGATGTCGAGGTGATCGAAGTGCCCGGCGCTTTGGAACTGCCCACGGCGATTGCACTGGCGGCCCGCATGGCCGATTTTGACGGATTTGTCGCCCTTGGCTGCGTGATACGGGGCGAAACCACGCATTACGACACGGTGTGCAACGACAGCTCACGCGGGTTGACGATGCTGGGCCTGTCGGGGGTTTGTGTGGGCAACGGTATCTTGACGGTCGAGACCCGTGCGCAGGCCGAGGTGCGCGCTGACCCCGAAGGTCAGAACAAAGGTGGTGGTGCCGCAGCGGCGGCCTTGCATCTTGTCGCCCTTTCGCGCAAATGGGCCAGCCAGACCAAAGGCATCGGTTTCAAACCCATGGGTGAGGAATTTCGCATCGCCGGATCATCCGAAGGACCTGCCCGCGCATGAGCGATACAGCCCCCAAACCGACCCAGGCCGAAAAGCGACAAATGAAGTCTGCCGCCCGGCTTTACGCGGTGCAGGCGCTTTTTCAGATGGAGGCGATCGGCCAAAGCTCTGACTCGGTCATCGGGGAATTCGAAACCCACCGGTTTGGCGCTGTTTATGAGGGCGATGAGATGGCTGAGGGGGATCTTGGCCTGTTTCGCCGCGTCGTGGAAGACGCGGTCACGTTGCAGGCCCGCATCGATCAGATGACCGACCGTGCGCTGGTGGCGAAATGGCCGATTGCCCGGATTGACCCGGTATTGCGCGCGCTCTTTCGTGCGGCGGGGGCTGAACTTACCACCCCCTCGACCCCGCCAAAGGTGATCATCACCGAGTTTGTGGATGTGGCCCGCGCCTTCTTTCCCGAGGGAAAAGAGCCAAGCTTTGTTAACGCGGTCTTGGACCACATGGCGCGGGAGGCGCGTCCGGAGGCATTTTGATGTCAGTCGTTGCCCAGATCCTGATCGCCCTTATCGCCGCACTACACATTTACATTCTGTGGTTTGAAATGTTTGCGTGGGAAAGCCGCGGCCCGAAAGTGTTCCGCAGCTTCCCGCGTGATCTCTTTACGCCCACAAAAGCGATGGCGGCCAACCAAGGTCTTTACAACGGGTTTCTGGCTGCGGGGCTGATCTGGTCGCTTCTGGCCGGTGACGCAGATGTGGCGCGCCAGCTTGCCAGCTTCTTTCTGATCTGCGTCGCCGTGGCGGGGATCTACGGCGCCTATAGCGCGTCGCGGCGCATCTTCTGGGTGCAGGCCGCCCCTGCACTTACCGCTTTGGCGGCAGTCCAGTTTCTTTAAAGCGTTTCGCGTTAAACCTGAATCATCTAACGCTGCCTGAAATAAAAGATTTCAACACGTTAGATGATATCCCTTGTCTAAAGTTAAACGCGAAGCGCTATAGAACTCTGTCTGATCGAAATGGGGCCGGTTGCCGGCCAAGGTATTCGCCGCATCCTTACTGTCGCCGGACGCGCAGCCAGTTGCTTGACTTTGGATCTGCGGTAGGTGGCGGGGACCGCAGCAACCGTGAAGGCGTGAATTTCCGAGAGCCTGAGTTTATCAGGTGGGCACCAGATACCGAGACCACGATCCCGGCAGAGCCAGCGCCCTCGGAAGAGCTTATCGGCCACTGGAAAAGGACCTTGCACGAGAAGAGCAGAACCCGCCGCCCTCAGAGATAAGCGCGTATGGCCCGGACGGCAAGGGGGATCAGCGTCCCGCGATGTCTATTCGGCGTGTTCGTTTTTGCCCAGAGGGCGACAAGTCGAGCCCAGTCGCGCGGACGAAAGCATCCGGCCTCTGGACAAATGTTCACCTTGTGTTCATATTTTGCCCATGTCTGATGATCTCATGCCCGGCCAGCGTCTGGCCCGCGGTGTTTGCCGCCACTTACTGCACCACGGCTTTGTCACCGTGGAAGAACTGGTGCCTGCGCCGGGTCTTCGTGTTGATGTTATGGCGCTGGGCCCAAAAGGCGAAGTGTGGATCGTTGAATGCAAATCAAGCCGGGTGGATTTCACCTCTGACACCAAATGGCAAAACTATCTCGAATGGGCTGACCGGTTTTTTTGGGCTGTGGATGACGCGTTCCCGACCGAGTTGTTGCCCGATGAAACCGGGCTGATCATCGCGGATGCTTATGATGCGGAAATCCTGCGCATGGGGCCAGCGGCCCCGCTGGCAGGGGCGCGGCGCAAGGTGATGATGCAGAAGTTTGCCCGCCATGCAGCCTTGCGCCTGCAAGGCTTCCGCGACCCGGGGGTCACCGTTTCGGGGATTTCCCCTTAGACCCCTTTGAGGTCATATCGCGGGCCGCTTCGGCAGCGGCGCGCAGTTCTTCGGCGATTTCTTCGGCCTCTTCAGGATCGAAATCCAACGGCAGCTCCATCCCGTCCGCCTCAATGTAGATACGCACCATGCCCAGTGTTGTCGGCCCGATCTGGATATTCGCCGCAATATCGCTTTGTTTGTCGATGCCCATTGCCATCCCCTTGTCACATGATCTGCATTCGCTAGCGCGGATCGGGGGCGCGTGACAAGGCGCTTGTGTGCTCTTGCCCCGTGAATTCTGCTCTGCCCGTCTGGTCAGGGCGCTTTGGTCTTCGATATCGCTGACGAGGGTCTTGCAATCATTCGGACGTGGGGCTAAATCCCCCCGGTGTGCCGGCGTAGCTCAGTTGGTTAGAGCACTAGATTGTGGATCTAGGGGTCCCCCGTTCGAGCCGGGGCGCTGGTACCATCCCCCAAACCGGGTCAGTTGCCGTCTGTCAGCGTCAGGCGCTGACGCACGGCGCCGGTTTTTGCGTCAAGGATGAGGATTTCATCATCCGCTGTCACAACAGCGATCCAGCCGCGCCCAAAGGTCACGGCTTCGGCCTCAACACCCTCAGGCAAGGTCAGATTGCCAGGCAAAAGCGGCGCCTGCGGCTCGGCTGTCGGGAAGCGCATGACAAAGAGCACGATGATCGTTATCAGGCCGAGGATCATGGTTCCGGTCAATATGGTCACCAGAGCCTTGAGAAAACGCAGTTGCGGTGGGGTTTCCCCTTCCGGGCCTGCATCAACCGGAGCCTTTTCTATGTCGGACATCGTCAGCCGCCCCTTTAGTGTCGTGATCGGGCCAAACCCGCCTGACCGCCTTGATAAGGCGCTGACGCGCGATGCGCCAGACGAAGCGTCGCTGTCACGCTCGCGCTTGGCGAAACTGTTGGTTGACGGCGCCGTGACCCAAAATGGCACCGTGGTGACAAATGCAAAGGCCAAGCCCGTCGAGGGCGACGTCTATGACATCGTCATGGGGCCGGCCGAAGAGCTGGATACCTTGCCTGAAGACATCCCGCTGTCGGTGGTTTGGGAAGACGCGGACCTGATTGTTATTGACAAGCCTGCGGGCATGGTTGTGCATCCGGCCCCCGGATCGCCCTCAGGTACACTCGTCAATGCGTTGCTATATCACTGTGCCGACACGCTGTCGGGCATCGGTGGTGCGCGCAGGCCGGGCATTGTGCACCGGATCGACAAGGATACATCGGGCCTGCTGGTGGTGGCGAAAACCGACCGCGCCCATCATGGGCTGGCGCTGCAATTCGAAAAACACACCGCAAAACGGCGCTATTTGGCGATGGTGCACGGCGCGCCTGATGCCAATGATCCACGCCTGCACGGGGTGAGGGGTACGAATTTTGAGCTGGGCGGAATTTTGAAAATCACCACCCATCTGGCGCGCCACAGGACTGACCGGCAGCGGCAGGCGGTGCTGTTTCAGGGCGGCAGGCATGCCGTCACGCGCGCGCGCGCTATTGAGCGGTTCGGCACGCCTCCGGCGGCGGCGCTGGTCGAATGCTGGCTGGAAACCGGGCGCACCCATCAGATCCGCGTGCATATGGCCCATGCCGGGCACGGGTTGATCGGCGACCCGACCTATGGTGGGCGGCGCAAGCCGTCCACAAAGGTGCTTGGCGCCAAAGCTGCCGAGGCCATATTAACGTTTCCCAGACAAGCGTTGCATGCAGCAAATTTGGGTTTTATCCATCCGGCCACCGGTGAGGCGTTGGATTTTCAAAGCCCTCTGCCAGCCGATTTTCAAGCCTTGCTGGACTGTTTGGCCGAAGCGGGACCCGACAAATAGACCTTCAGGCGCACTGACAAGCGCGTGATCGGGTGACATATTTGTGGAACCGCGACGGAAGCGTGCTCATCTAACGTTAAAGAAATTGAGGTAAGGCACCGCTCTTGCACGGTGCTGGCTGCGCACATATCTTGCAAAGTCCTCGACCAATACAGGGGGTCAGTCATGACTACATACGCAAATCTTCCGGCACCAAGCCCCGAACAGGGGATGAACCGGTACTTGCAGGAGATCCGCAAATTCCCGCTTCTTGAGCCGGAAGAAGAATATATGCTGGCCAAAAGCTGGGTGGATCATCAAGACAGCTCGGCCGCACACCGCTTGGTGACATCGCACCTGCGCTTGGCCGCCAAAATCGCCATGGGCTACCGCGGATACGGTTTGCCGCAGGCCGAAGTGATCTCTGAGGCAAATGTGGGCCTTATGCAGGCGGTCAAGCGCTTTGACCCGGAAAAGGGCTTTCGTCTTGCGACCTATGCCATGTGGTGGATCCGCGCCTCGATCCAGGAATACATCCTGCGGTCCTGGAGCCTGGTGAAACTGGGCACCACCTCCGCTCAGAAAAAACTGTTCTTCAACCTGCGCAAGGTCAAAAATAAGATTGGCGCGCTGGAAGAAGGCGATCTGCGCCCTGAGCATGTAGAAAAGATTGCGCATGACCTGAATGTCACCGAGGCCGAGGTCATTTCGATGAACCGGCGTCTGTCGGGGGGCGACGCATCGCTGAACGCAACCATCGGTTCAGATGAAGGCACCGCGCAGTGGCAAGACTGGCTGGAAGACACTGACGCCGATACGGCGGGTGACTATGCCGAATCCGAAGAACTGACCGTGCGCCGGGAGCTTTTGGAGCGCGCGATGGAGGTTTTGAATGACCGTGAGCGCGACATTCTGGTCCAGCGTCGGCTGGTGGATGAACCCGTAACGTTGGAAGATCTGTCGGGCCGCTATAGCGTTAGCCGCGAGCGTATCCGGCAGATCGAAGTACGGGCCTTTGAAAAGCTGCAAGCCGCGATGCGCGATCTGGCCAAGGAAAAGGGCATGCGGGTTCCGGCGTAAGCTGGCCCACCCTTGCGGCTCACCTATGTGGACGGCTAGGCTGCCTTCAATCCATCGGAGGCTGCTATGAAAACGGTAAACTGGGGTGTGCTTGGCGCTGCAAAATTCGCGCGCGAGCATATGGCGCGTGCGATCCATGAGGCTGAGGGTGCCCGGTTTTTTGCTCTGGCCACCTCTGATTCTGGCAAGGCCGAGAGATTTCGCGCCTTCTGCCCGGATTTGAAAATCCACAGCTCATATGATGCCTTGCTGGCCGATCCTGAGGTTGAAGCGGTCTATATTCCGCTGCCCAATCATCTGCATGTCGAATGGGCGCTCAGGGCGCTGGATGCAGGCAAACATGTCTTGTGTGAAAAGCCGATCGCGTTGAAGGCCGATCAGATCGACGCTGTGATCGCCGCGCGGGACCGCACGGGCCTGATCGCAACCGAAGCCTATATGATCGTACATCACCCGCAATGGATCCGCGCCAAGGCGCTGATTGCAGAAGGGGCGATCGGGCGCATCGTTCATGCGGACGCCCATTTCAGCTACGATAACCGCGACGAACCCGGCAACATCCGCAACCGGCCCGAAACCGGCGGCGGCTCGATCCCCGATATTGGCGTCTATGCCTACGGATCGGTGCGCTGGGCCACTGGGGCCGAGCCTATGGCGCTGCGGTCCCGTATCACCCGCGAAGGCGGTGTGGATGTGTTCGCACAGGTCTGGGCAGACATGTCCGGCCCTGCGGGCGCGTTCACCTACGCCGCCATGACCTCGATGCGCCTGCCACCGCGCCAAGAGGTGGTGTTTCAGGGCGAGGCCGGTTTGATCCGTCTGTCTGCACCTTTCAATGCAGGGCTTTTCGGCGAGGCGCAGCTGCATATGCTCCGGCCCGGGCAGGCCGATCACGTCGAACGCTTTCCCGGCGAACGCCAGTACCGCAATCAGGTCGAAGCCTTCTGTCATTCCGTGCGGAGCGGCACCGCCTATCCTTGGAGCCTTGAAGACGCGAAGGGCACGCAAGGGATGATCGATCTGGTGTTCGACAGCGAGATCAGGCTTTGACTGTGTGACGTTGGTTTGCCGAAATCAGTTGCCCGGACCGGGCGCGTCGAGGGCAACGCCCTGTGCGCGGAACTTGGCGATCACGCGATCAATCAGATCATCCCGCCCGGTATTGAGCATGTGTTGCTCCAAGAACCAGTAAAGGAACGCCGTATAGGGAAAGGCTCTTTCCAAAGCGCGCTCTATCGCCCCGGTGATGTCTGCCGGGCATTGGGCGGTTTCGGCACAATGGTGCAGGTCACTGCGACCACATAGAACCGCCGGAGCGCGGTGCAGCATCCCTTCCAGCGCTGTCGAGGAAGAGATTGAAACCGTGACCGCTGATGCTGCCAGAATATCATGCACATTCGCGTCGGTGATGATCACGTTGTTCAGTTTCCTGGCGCGGGCAAGGATCGTGGCCGTGTCGCCCGTAAGGTTGCGAGGGTGCGGTTTCAGGATCAGCGTTCGCGCGCCACGTGCGGCCAGAACGGCCTCAAACATCTCGGCCTCGCTCATGTGCCGGGCGCGTTCCACCGGATCACTGATGCCTTGCAAAAAGACCGCAATACTTCCGGTCGGAAAGTGGCGGCGATCTGCGGGTTGATCATATCGGCTCATCCGCTGTCCGACCAGGCGGCGGGTAAGCTGATCAACGAACTGCCGGGCGGCCTGCTGATCAATCGCGTTTGGGTCGAACGCGGTTTCCGTCAGGCTTGAATCCGCGAAAACGCCCTTTGGGTCGCAGTACCAAAACGGGAAAACGTAAGCGAGCCCGGTATTAAGAACCCGCGCGTGGCGGATCCGCCCATTGTGGACAAGGTGGATATGCGCGGTGTCTTGCATTGCGCCAAGCGCATCAAGATCGCGCCAGCACAGTTCAACCGGCAGCCCGCGTGCCTGAAACCCTTTGCGCAGCTTTTGATAAAGACCGGCAAGCGCGGCCCCATCAGTTGACAGCATGTGCCGTGGCACATGAATGACAAGAGAGGGCTTCATGGGCTGTGCTGCGGGGTGACCCCGTTGGGGATCATCCCTCCATCGCCTCCAGCTCATCAATCATCCCGGCGATCATCGACAGGCCCTTGTCCCAGAATTTCGGATCCGAGGCATCAAGCCCGAAGGGGGCCAGCAATTCCTTGTGGTGCTTTGATCCGCCGGCTTTGAGCATCTCGAAATACTTCTCTTCAAAGCCGGGCAAGCCTTCTTCGTAGACCGCGTAAAGCGCGTTTACGAGGCCGTCGCCGAACGCATAGGCATAGACGTAGAAGGGGGAGTGGATGAAATGCGGGATGTAGGACCAGAAGGTTTCATACCCATCCATGAATTCGAACACCGGCCCAAGGCTTTCGGCCTGAATGCTCATCCATAGGGCGTTGATATCTTCGGGTGTCAGCTCACCTTCGCGCCGCGCGGCGTGAAGCTTGCATTCGAAATCATAAAAGGCAATCTGGCGGACCACCGTGTTGATCATGTCCTCGACCTTGCCCGCCAACAGGGTTTTCCGTTCATCAGGGGTTTTCGCCTGTGACAGCAGCTTGCGGAAGGTAAGCATTTCGCCAAAGACGCTTGCGGTTTCGGCCAGCGTGAGGGGCGTATTGGCCAGCATCTCGCCTTGCGGAGCCGCCAGAACCTGATGCACGCCGTGGCCCAGCTCATGTGCCAGCGTCATCACGTCGCGCGGTTTGCCAAGGTAGTTGAGCATCACGTAGGGGTGCACGTCTGTCACGGTCGGATGGGCAAAGGCGCCCGGTGCCTTGCCGGGTTTGACGGCGGCATCAATCCAGCCCTTGTCAAAGAAAGGTTCTGCCAGCGTCGCCATCTTGGGCGAAAAATCCGCATAGGCAGTCATCACGGTTGTCCGCGCCTCATCCCAGCCAACGGTTTTCTTTGCCTCGATGGGCAGCGGGGCGTTGCGATCCCAGACCTGCATCGTCTTTAGCCCCATCCACTTGGCTTTGAGCGTGTAGTACCGGTGGCTTAGCTTCGGATAGGCCGCAACAACGGCATTGCGAAGCGCCTCGACCACCTCAGGCTCCACATGGTTCGACAGGTGCCGCCCAGCTTGTGGGGTCGGCATCTGGCGCCAGCGGTCCTCGATCTCTTTTTCTTTCGCCAAAGTGTTATGAACACGCGCGAAGAGTTTGACATTCTTGCCAAAAACATCTGCGAGGGCGCGCGCGCCTGCCTCGCGCCGGTCGCGTTCCGGCTCTGACAGAAGGTTCAGCGTGGCTTCAAGGTTCATGGGCGCGTCTTCACCGGCGACCGTGAACTCCAATCCTGCCATCGTCTCATCGAACAATTTGTTCCACGCCGAGGCGCCGACGGTGGACTGATCATGCAAGAATTTTTCCAGCTCATCTGACAGCTGATGCGGGCGCATGGCACGCATCCGGTCAAAAACGGGGCGGTAGCGGGCGATATCGTCACTGGCGGTGAAGGTGCGGATGTAAGCATCCTCGTCGATCCGGTTGAATTCCAAAGAGAAAAATACCAGCGGCGTGGTGAATTCTGTCACCTTGTCCTGACAGTCGGACATGAACTTGGCGCGCCCGGCATCCATGGTGTTTTGGTAATAGCGCAATCCCGCATAGGACATGATCCGCCCGGCCACTGCCTCGATGCGTTCATAGCGGCGGATGCAGTCGAGCATGCCTGCGCCGTCCAGCCCCGCGAGCTTGCCTTCATAGTCGTCCGCGAAGGTGGCGCATGTCGTCCCCAGCCATGCCATGTCACGGGTGAACTCTGGCGCGTCGGGGGAAGCATAAAGATCGCTCAGGTCCCACTCGGGCAGTTTTCCCAGCCCACCGGCGTTGGTATTGGTGTCGAAAACCGGGTGGGGAAGGCGGATGGGCATAGCAAACTCCTGTCTAGGTTGACACAGACATAGGCATCCGGGGCAGGGCAAGGCAACCCGGTGGCAGAGGAATTTTCTGCATCCTTATTGCGGGGCGGCCCGCGCGCCCCTAGTGTCCGCCGAAGCGTTGGGCAGAAGAGGACGGGCATGACCTATTGTGTAGGGCTTTTATTGAATGAAGGCATGGTGCTTTTGTCGGATACGCGCACCAATTCCGGGCTTGATCACATCTCTTCGTACCGCAAGATGTTTTACTTCGACGTGCCGGGCGAGCGGGCGATTGTGATCCAGACGGCGGGCAGCCTATCGACGACCCAATCGGTGCTGGCGCGGCTGCAAGAGGCGATTGATGACCCTGAGGCGACGGAAGACACCTCGATTCTGCTCGCCCCCACAATGCTTAAAGTGGCCGAGATTATCGGGGCGACCCTTTGGGCGGTGCGCAGTGCTGTTGATCAACGGTTGAAAACCAATGGCCAGTTCGGGCAGGCCTCGATGATCATTGCGGGCCAACGCACCGGCGGTGTGATGCGGATGTTCCTGATCTATCCTGAAGGTAACTTTATCGAGGCAACCGAGGACACACCCTTTCTTCAGATTGGCGAACATAAATACGGCAAACCCATTCTGGACCGCATGGTGCGCCCTGATACATCGCTTGAGGATGGTAAAAAGGCAGTGCTTTTATCGATGGATTCGACGCTGCGTTCCAATCTTTCGGTGGGCATGCCGCTTGATCTGGCCATCATTCGCGACGGCGAATGCCGGATCGGCGTGCAGCGCCGGATTGAAGCGGGGGATGCAGATTTTGCCAAGATGAGCGCTGCCTGGTCAAAGGCGCTGCGCGATAGCTTCGTGCGCATGAAAATTTGACGGCGCCCGTACTCAGCTCAGGTTTGCGTCAAAAAGCGCTGTGGACCGGTCGTAGAACTTTTTCCGGATCTCAGGATTTTCCATCATCATCTCATGCTCGGCATTGCCGATCAGATCGAATTCAGATCCGGGCCAGCGCCTCATCCGTTCGTGAATGGCATCGGCATTGACGATACGCTCTTCTGATCCCAATACGGTCAGGCACGGCATGGCGGGGGAGGCAAGCTGGCGCAGCGCGCGGGTTTCAATCAGCGCTTCACGCAGCCATTGCATTGTTGGCCCGCCAATGCCCAGATCCGGGTGTTCAATCAGCTGATGGCACATCATTGCGTGCATCTCACGGTCGCGGGTCAGCACATTTCCCTCGAACGGCGCTTCGAGAACGTAGTTCATCGGCGAGGTTGAAGGCACAAAGCGGTGCCCCTGGCCGACAACTGTTGCCAATGTGGACAGACCCCATGCAACGGGGCGCATGTAAACTGGCATCTTGATGCCCCACATAGGGGCTGAAAAGGTTGCGGCACGTATCGGCAACCCTTCGTAAATCGCCCTTAGCCCGATACAGCCGCCCATTGAATGGCCCACAAGAAACCATGGTTGCGGCAGCTCTTCGGCGGTGGCAAAGGCGACAAGCGCTGCCACGTCTTTCTGGTAGTCGTCAAAATGGGTGACATGGCCGGGTGCGCGGTCTTCCAAAAGCCGGTCAGCCAGCCCTTGGCCGCGCCAGTCGATTGCAGCCATGCTGTAGCCGCGTGCGGTATATTCGCCTGCCGCATTGCCATATTTTTCAATGTATTCAGTGCGTCCGGGGAACAACAGCACCGTGCCTTTATCGCCACCGCGCCAATGAGCTGCACGCAAGCGCACCCCATCCGATGCGGTTAGCCAGGCGCAGCTCTCACCCGTGGGTGCCTTGGCAACGTCGTCGTAAAAGGGGGCCTGATCTGCCATCAGGACAATGCGGCACCAAGCTGCATCGCCAATCCCATATCACCGTCAACGGCCAGCTTGCCTTGCATGAACGCCGCAGTCGCATTCACATCACCAGACATGATCCCCTGAAACGTCTCCGCATCTGCAGTCAAGGTCACGTCTGATGCCTCATCCGCTGCGCGCACGCCGGTACCATCGACCATAAGCGCGCCTTCGCCTTCGATGACGAACTTGGCCGAACCCGCAAACCCATCTGGTAGCTTCGCGCTAAGTGCGGCAACTGCCGCGGTCACAACATCGCTCATAGAACCTCCAAAAAAGTGACCACCAGACCTCTCGCATTCTGGTGCGTTTCGGCTACACTGTGCCTTGTTATGTCCCTATTCGCCACCCCTTCCACGCGTCATCTTGTGGCATTTGCCGCAGCGTTATTCCTGTGGGCATCGCCTGCAGCATCCGACTCTGCCGTATTGGACAAACTCTATGCCGAGCTTGCTGATCCTGACAACCAGGAGTGGCGCCGAACGCAGGCAGACATCTGGCGGGAATGGTCAAAATCCGGATCGCCGGCGATGGATTTGTTGTTGAAACGTGGAAATGAGGCCATGGAATCGGGCGATCTTGCTGCGGCTATCGAACATTTCACTGCGCTCACGGATCATGCGCCAGAATTTGCCGAAGGCTGGAATAAACGCGCTACAGCCTACTATCTGAATGGCCAGTTTGGTCCTTCGGTGGCAGATATCCGCCGCACACTGACGCTTAACGAACACCATTTTGGAGCACTTTCAGGTTTTGGGATGATTCTCGAATCGCTGGGCCGCGATGCCGAAGCGCTTGCGGTCTACAAGGCGGCCCGCGCGATTCATCCGCATCAGGAAAATGTCGTTCTGGCCATTGAGCGGCTTGAGCAAAAAACGGCGGGCATCGAGCTTTAGGAGCGTTCCCATGGCGTCCGGGTCGAGGATCACAGCGGTCCTCGGGCCGACGAATACCGGCAAAACCCACTACGCGATTGAGCGGATGCTGGCGCACCGCACGGGGGTCATTGGCCTGCCGCTGAGGTTGCTTGCGCGCGAAGTCTATGACCGTGTTGTTGCGGCGCGGGGGCCATCGGTGGCCGCACTGGTTACGGGCGAAGAACGCATCGTGGGCGCGCGTGCGAAATATTGGATCTGCACGGTTGAAGCGATGCCTGCTGAAATCGGGGCGGATTTTCTGGCTGTGGATGAGATCCAGCTAAGCGCTGATCCTGAGCGCGGCCACGTATTCACCGACCGGCTTTTGAACGCGCGTGGCCTGCATGAAACGCTGTTTCTGGGCGCCGAGACGATGCGCGGGGCCATCGCGGCACTGGTCCCCAAGGTCCAGTTCGACAGGCGCGATCGGTTTTCGACCCTTAGCTACTCAGGTTCGAAAAAGATAAGCCGAATGCCTGCGCGCAGCGCGATTGTCGGATTTTCGGTTGATAATGTCTATGCCATCGCTGAACTGCTGCGCCGCCAAAAGGGGGGCGCTGCCGTGGTCATGGGCGCACTTTCACCCCGCACGCGCAATGCGCAGGTGGAAATGTATCAAAACGGCGACGTGGACTATCTTGTTGCCACCGATGCCATCGGCATGGGGCTGAACCTTGACATCGGGCATGTGGGCTTTTCGGCGACATCCAAGTTTGATGGCCACCGTATGCGCGCACTTTTTCCGCATGAACTGGGCCAGATCGCCGGTCGGGCAGGGCGGTATCTGACACCCGGTACCTTTGGGGTGACGGGTGAGGCGCAGCCGCTACCACCTGAAACAGTTGATAATATTGAAAATCACAGGTTCAGCCCGATCCAGCGCCTGAGTTGGCGCAATTCTGATCTGGACTTTGGAACCGCCGACAAGCTGATTGCGTCGCTTGAAGTCTCGCCTGAGGATGAATGGCTGACACGGGGAAGAGACGCAGACGACCTGAATGCCCTAAAAAACCTGACCGATCTTGCGCCGGTCCGGGACAGACTCAATCATCCGCGCGATCTCAAGCTTTTGTGGGATGTGTGCCGCATACCCGACTTTCAGGGCATTTCCAGTCAGGAACATGCGCAACTATTGCAACGGATATTCGGGTTCTTGCAGGGTGGGCACGTGCCAGATGACTGGTTAGCGTCACAAATTCGCCGCATCGATAAGACAATGGGCGATATTGATACATTGTCGAAACGATTGGCATATATCCGCACATGGACCTATGTGGCGCAACGTTCAGGCTGGGTTTTGGACGAAAGCCATTGGCGCGGGGAAACGCGCGCTGTAGAAGACCGCCTGTCAGATGCGCTGCACGGCGCGCTGACGCAAAGATTTGTGGACCGGCGGACAAGCGTCTTGCTTCGCCGGCTCAAACAGAAGGAGAGCCTTGTGGCCGAGGTGAACGATAAGAGCGAAGTGACGGTTGAAGGCGAATTCGTCGGTCGGCTGGAAGGCTTCCGTTTCCATCAGGATGCGACCGCTTCGCCGGAACAGGCGAAGACGCTGAAGCAAGCGGCCTATGAGGCTTTGCGCCCTGAATTCCATCTGCGGGCGGATCGGTTTTATAACGCGCCTGACACCGAGCTTGATTACACCGAACAAGGTGGCCTCATGTGGGGCAACTCGGCCGTTGGCAAGTTGGTTAAGGGCGCCGAGGTGCTGAAACCGCAGGTGGTGGCGTTTGTGGATGAAGAGGCGGGCTTTGACGTGACCGAAAAGGTCCAGCGTCGCTTGCAGCATTTTATCGACCGCAAGGTGGCCCTGCTTTTTGAACCTCTTATGAACCTCGCACGGGATGAGACGCTGACCGGGATGGCGCGTGGATTTGCCTTTCGGTTGGTCGAAAGCCTTGGGGTTGTCCCCCGTGACTCTGTGGCGGCCGAGGTCAAATCTCTGGACCAGGACATGCGCGGTGCGCTGCGCAAGCACGGTGTGCGGTTCGGTCAATACACGATCTTTCAGCCATTGCTGCTGAAACCTGCGCCGACGCGTCTGCGTCTGGTGCTCTGGTCGCTGAACGAAGGCCTGGATGAATTTCCCGAAAGCCCGCCTCCCGGGTTGGTAACGGTGCCAAATCTGCCTGACGTGCCCAAGGGCTACTATACGCTTTCTGGCTATCACCCTGCAGGTGCACGCGCGATCCGCATCGATATGCTGGAACGCCTTGCCGATATCTTGCGCGGAATGGACAGCCGCGCAGGCTTTGAGGCCAATCCTGACATGCTCTCAATCACCGGCATGACACTGGATCAATTTGCGGATCTGATGGCTGGACTTGGCTACAAAGGGGAAAAGGGCGAACGCGAAAAGGTTCGCGCTGAACCGGTGGCTCCGCCCGTCCCGGAAGGGGAGGTTGTGAACCCAATCACCGAAGAAGAGGTTGCTATTCAAACGGTTGCAGAGGTTGAGGTCTTTTACACCTTCACCTGGGCGCCGCGCCCACGTGCCACACGCAGCGAACGTCCTGAACGCGGCAATCGTCCGGCAGGTGCTGCGCGCGAAGGTGGTGAAAAGCGCGACGGCAAGCCGCGCGGTGGCAACCCAAAAGGCGGCAAACCCTACAAGGGAAAGCAGGGCGACAAGGGCAAGCAGGGCGACCGTGCGGCCAAACCCGCTGCCCCACGCCCGCAGCGCATAGATCCGGACAATCCATTTGCCGCAGCCCTCATGGGGTTGCGCGACAAGCTCTGACCGCGCGTGGCAGAGCTGGATCGCATTCGGATTGACAAATGGCTGTGGCAGGCGCGGTTCTTCAAGACCCGAGGCCTTGCCGTAGAGGTTGTGACCAAAGGCCACCTTCGCATCAACGGTGACAAGATAAAAAAGCCCGGCCGCGCCGTCGGTCCGGGCGACATGCTGACATTCCGCCAGGGCCAGGTTGTTCGGGTTGTGCGCATTCTGTCATGCGGCGACAGACGCGGACCGGCTTCTGAGGCGCAACATCTCTACACCGATCTGACGCCCGACAATGATGTACCACCGGCTGACAATATTGTGGAATGACGTCCCGTATCCACCTTGCAAGGCGCAGTAGCTGTCTTTCTGTCAAGACCCCATCTTGAATGATAGCAATCTTGGGGCTAGGTAGCGGCTGAATGATAACGCCGGATCCGCCCCAATGACCTATGTCGTCACTGATAACTGTATCGCCTGCAAATACACTGACTGTGTCGAAGTTTGCCCCGTAGACTGCTTCTATGAGGGCGAGAACATGCTGGTCATTCATCCGGATGAATGTATCGACTGTGGTGTGTGTGAACCGGAATGCCCTGCTGATGCGATCCGTCCTGATACGGAACCTGCGATGGAAGTCTGGGTTGAGTTCAATCGGAAATATTCGGAAAACTGGCCTGTGATCACCCAGCGCAAAGACCCTTTGCCCGAGGCCGAGGCGCGTGACGGTGAAACCGGAAAGTTAGATACACTGTTTTCTGAAGCACCCGGTGCGGGTGACTAGGCTTCGCGCATGATTCGGCGGACATGGACTTGACGGTTCACTCCTGAATCGCGTCATCCCGTGGCAGATTGTGCGAAGATTGGTGGAAATTCAGATATTTCCACATGCAGATCCGCCGAAATGTCGGATTTGCGTGGGCCTGTGGATGCACGTCTTCCGGAACGGCCCTTTTTGTGATATATTCTTGTTACAAATGGATGAGGATGACTGCCCTGAGACACTGCTCCACACGCAGCGAAGGGGGTATCAGGTAAAAATAAACCGCTGACCGATCATAGTATGATCGGGCTGGGTTTTTTCGCTCTGATGACAGTCTCCGTGCAAGGAATGCGCTTAATGAGCAAGACCAAGAAAAGTGAATTTAGTCCGAACGATTTTGTCGTGTACCCGGCACATGGCGTCGGCAAGATTATGGCCGTCGAGCAGCAGGAAATTGCGGGGCTGACGTTGGAACTTTTTGTCATCTCGTTTGAGAAAGACAAGATGACCCTGCGCGTTCCGACCCATAAGGCGACCGAGATTGGCATGCGTCAACTCTCATCGCCTGACCTGATCACCAAAGCGTTGGAAACCCTGAAGGGCAAGGCCAAGGTCAAGCGGGCCATGTGGTCACGCCGCGCGCAAGAGTATGAGCAGAAGATCAACTCAGGCGATCTGATGGCGATTGCCGAAGTGGTGCGCGATCTGCACCGTACCGACGATCAGCGCGAGCAGTCCTATTCCGAGCGTCAGCTTTATGAAGCCGCACTTGAGCGGCTGACCCGTGAAGTGGCGGCAGTGGCCGGCACCGATGAGGCCGGCGCGCAGAAAAAGGTCGATGATGTGCTGGTTTCCCGCGCGGCCTGAAGCAGTCACAGCAATGAGTTTTTAGGCGGTGCCCTGCGGGGCGCCGCTTTTTATTTAAGCTCGCGAATTGCGCTCCGCAGTTTTTGCACGGCCTTTGCCGCACCAGCGGCCTCTTGCGTGCCTATCAGCTTTTCAAGATCCGCCAAAACCGCAGTTTCGCGTTGTGTGACCTCGTTAAATCGGGTTCGGCCCTCAGCCGTGATTTCCAGCAGCCGCGACCGCTGATGGGCCGGGTTCTCGACGGATCGGGCAAGGCCTTTGCTGACCAGCGTATCGGCAAGGATCTGAATGTGTTGGCGGCTGACAGATTTTGCCCGCGCTATATCGGGCACGGTGGCCGCGCCATTGGTACAAAGCGTTTCCAGCACGGCACGCATTGCCGCCGTCACATCCAGATCGGCATTCATTCTGTCCGACAAGGCCTTTAACTCATTAAAGGCGCCGCGGATCTCCTTGATCAGCTGGTAAAGGGCGCGCTCATGGCTGGTTCTCGGCATCTTTGCCCCGTTGAATGTTGCGAAATGGCAGCGTCAGCGCCCACCATAGCGAATATGCCCGGGCATCTTGCATCTCGTCCAGCCCAATAGCTTGTCGTGCCAGCGCATCGGGTGTTTTAACCCGGTATGTGCCGAAAATCATATCCCATACCGGTAGCGTTGCACCAAAATTGCTGTCGGTTTCGCGGGGGCGGGGGGAGTGGTGGATGCGGTGCAGATGTGGTGTGACGATGAGGCGTGACAGGATCCGGTCCACCACCGAGGGCAGGCGGATATTTGAGTGGCTAAAGACATTGATCGCAGCGTCGGCCAGTTCATAAAGGATTACCGCGGCGGGTGGGGCACCGCTGGCCAGGATCAGGGCGGCGGATACCGGCAATTGCAACAAGAACTCGGCAGGGTGGAACCGTACCGTGGTCGAGATATCCATATGCGTGTCAGTATGATGGACCCGGTGCAGGCGCCACAGGACCGGCACGCGGTGCATCGCATAGTGTACGGTCCAGCTTTGCAATGAAAAGAGCAGGATCGCACCGGGCAGGCTGATTAACATGGGAACGTCCAGCAGGTTGACCAGCCCCAGCCCCTGATCGCGGGCAAAATCTGCGATCATCAGTGCGGTGACCGGCACTGCGCCCAAAATGGCTATGTTCAAAACGGTCAAGGCTGCATTGACTGGCCAGCGGCGTCCACGAAATGCCCCGGATTCGCACATGGCGATACGGGTTTCCAGAAAGGCAAATACAGCAAGCGAGCCGAAAAAAATCGCATAAAGCCAGGTTTCACCGTTCAGACGCAACAACGCTTCAAAGGCGGGCATGGGAAGGTTCCTTATATTGACAAGTATGTTGTCAATTAGAGAATGACAATATACTTGTCAATACCCAGACGACTGGTTGCCGGGCATAGACGGCCCTGTCCGGCTTAGTCCCGAACGGTCAGACGGTGATAGAGATGGGTAAAGGTCGCTGCACCCAGAACCGGAATAAAAAGATTGACCAGCGGGATCGACAACGGGGCAGCCATCAGCATGCCTGCGACCCAGACTTTCCCGCCATATTGTTTTCTAAGCGCCTTCGCGCCCGCCCGGCCCAGCCGCCGTGTGGCCACCATCTGAAAATACTCCCGCCCCAGAAGGTAGCCGTTCACCGCCCAAAAGAGCAAAGGCGCGAAGGGGCCGACGAAGAGATACAAGATCAGCGCCACAAGGTTGACCGCGATCAAGACGCCTAGGAAGTTCACACTGTCGATCAGCGCGCTGGCAAGTGGCTGACGTGTGACCGGGGGCAGGCCCGGATAGTGGCGATCTTCAACCGCACTCGCCACATCTTCCAGAAAAAGCCCGGTAAAGGCCGAGGCCACGGGCACCATCAAAAATACCGACAGGGCGAGCATCAGCAAGAGTGACCCCCAGCCCAACAGATCCTCGACCCAAGTGATCTCACCGACCCAAGGCAAGCTGAAACTGTCGGGTGTCAGCCAGCCGATAAGCTGCGCAAATCCGATATAGACGGCGACCAGCAGCCCAATTGTCAGGGCCACGCCCAGCAGCAGCACCCGCAAAAACCGCAGATCGCCCAGCTGGCCCAAGGCCTTCATAAAATCACCCATGATCACGTCGTGACCCATTCGGTAATCGCTGCAAGATCAGGCCGTGGCCGGTCGGGTGGCGTCGAGGTTTCTGTGCCGATATGAATAATGCCTGCAACCCATTCACCGTGACGCAGCCCCAGCGCGCCGGTGCGAAACGCCGGGTCATGCACATGCCATCCCGTCAGCCAACACGCCCCCCAACCCGATGCGAGGGCAGCGTTCACCAGCGTAAGGCACACCCCGCCTGCCGACAGGATCTGCTCAATTTCCGGGATCTTTTCACTTTCACGCGGGCGGTGGACCACGACCACGGCCAGATCTGCATCGGCAAATTGCATCACACCCTTGTCAATGCGCTCTGGTTCCAGGCCCAGATCTTGACCGCGCGCCCGCGCCAGACCTGCCAGCCGCGTCAATGCAGGTTTGCTCAGCACGATGAACCGCCAGGGTTCCAGTTTGCCGTGGTCAGGCACACGGGCGGCCGCGGTCAGGATTGGCGCAAGCTCGGACCTGGACGGCACCGGTGCGCGCAACGTCTTGGCGGGTCGCGACCGGCGGGTCAGAAAAAAGTCCATCGCTTCGGGGTTGGGTGTGGGCATAGGCTGTCCTTCTTGCGTTCTCATCTGGTCTCAACCGGTGGTCCGACTTGGTGCGGTGGGGCAGGCTGTTCTACGGTTTCAAGGCAACCGGCATACCATGTGGTGTGCTCAAATAGGCGGCTTCCCACGCTGCGTGCATCTCTTTTGTTTCTGCGCGCACAGCAAATCCAGCCTCGTGCAGCAACGCCTCCAGCGTTTCCAGCCAGGCGGTATAATAATCGGCCCCGCCGTCCAGCGTGCGGTCTGCTCCATGGCGTTTCAACGTGGCCCCAAAAGCCGCTGCCCAGTCGGGCCAGCTGAAATGACCTGCCTCAGAAAGTGCTACCGTCAGCGCAAATAGCTGCGCATGCCACGGGTCGTCGAAATGGCTGGGGGCCGGGGCTGTCATGCGGGGTCCAGATAACTTTGCCATAGGTCGAGCGTGACTTCGTCCTTGGGGTTTTCCGGTGCGTCCCAAAGATCGCGGGCCTTAAAGGCCACGGTGTAAAGTGGCTCAGGGTTTTCGCCCAGATCATGGGCATTGCAGTCGGGAAAGACATGGGCACCGTGAACAAGGATGATGCGACCGGTCCTGCCCGCCGCATAGGCGGGCAGGCGGATGTGCCCGCCCGGTACGGCGGCATTTTCGGGCTGGGCGCGGGTGCGGACCGGATCGCCGGGGGCGAAGGTGGGGACAGGGCCGCTGCGGGTATAGGGTGTGCCGCGCGTCAGAACGTTCGCAACCTTGTCTGCGGTCAGCGCTTTGGCAGACAAAGGTGCAAGGTCTGCATCCCCAGCGGCAAGTTCGGCGGGCGTGACAAGACCGCGGGCCACCAGAAGATCAGCCAAGGCGGCCGTCCATTTGTCGTAATAGCTGCGGTTCGCGTAATCGGGCAGGATTTCGCGGGCATGGCGGGCAGCATCAATTGACCAGGCCCCCAAACCGCCGGCGGCCAGCGTCAGGCCCAAGGCGGTCCGGTGCCAAGGCGCGTCATAACCCGAAATTCCATCAGGTGCGGGCGTGACCGGGCCGTCGCCGAACCGCCCGCCCATATCATGCGGGCGGTTCATGTGACTGTGCCCGGTTCGCGGGCAAGGCCGGTGCCGATCATCGCATCACGGCTGACAAGGGTTGCAAGGCGGGTCTCATCCCAGCCTTCGGTGCCCGCAGGGCGCATCGGGATGACCAGATACCGGACTTCAGCGGTGGAATCCCAGACCCGGACCGATTGTTCTTCGGGAAGGGTCACGCCGAAATCTGCCAGAACTGCGCGGGGTTCGCGCACCGCACGGGACCGGTACGCGTCGGATTTATACCATGCGGGCGGGATGCCAAGCAGCGGCCAAGGGTAGCAAGAGCACAGCGTGCACACCACCATGTTATGCGTTTCAGGCGTGTTCTCAACGGCCACCACATGTTCGCCTTGCCGCCCAGACAGGCCAAGCTCTGCCATGGCGGCATTTGCATCTTGGCGAAGGCGCCCCATAAATTCCGCATCGACCCATGCATGTGCCACCAATGCCGCCCCCAGATGCGGCCCTACCTTGGTTTCATATGTCTCCAGAATGGCTTCAACGGCGGCAGGGTCGACCAGCCCCTTGCGGGTCAGGATCGTCTCAAGCGCCTTGACGCGCAGTGCAGGATCAGAGGGCAGTAATGAATGCGGGTGGGTATGGTCATGGGGCATGGGCGCAGATTGATCCGGCAGGGGCGGCTTGTCCAGAGTGGTTCGACGGGTGGATCGTGGGGGATTGGGCCGGGGCCAGAAAACCATATCCTTGCAGGCTTGCTGAATTTCGTTCAGCGTGCGGGCATGGTGAGCGCAAAAGATATCAATGATCGGGAAAGCCTGCGGGCGTGGCTGAAAGATCAGCCGCGCGAAGTTGCGGTTTGGGTTGCCCACCGCACCGCGATGCGCGTGGCGCCGATTGTCTGGGCACGACCCTATATCAAAAAACGCAAAGGTGATTTGACAACCCTGCCGGTTCAACGCTGCTGTCTGACCTCTGGGGTTGCGGCCAAAATGCCAACCCCAGAGGTCAGGATCGCCGCCGCCGCCTCCGCCGCCGCCGCCT
>JBARVN010000199.1:0-26116 GCA_049646285.1 Albidovulum sp.
GGGATATACCCTTGCGCGCCGTCATTTCGTTTGACCGATCGCATGAAGCACGCCAACCTGCCCCCGCCACCCGGGAGGAAGGACCAGATTTACTATGCTGATATTCCTGATCAGACGTCTGGGGACGATGATCCTGACGGCACTGTGCCTGACATTCATCGTTTTCTACCTGACGAACCTGCCCCCAAATCTTGAAAAGCTGGCAAAATCCGAAGCAGGCAGCCGGATTTCCGACCAAGAGGTCGAAAGCTGGCTGGAAAAGAACGGCCACGCCAATCCGCTGTTGATACGGTATGGCGCATGGTTGGGGGTTGTGCCGGGATGGGTCCGCGAAGAGGACGGCATCACCACCGGCCGCTGCATCGCGCGCGGTCAGGCGGCGGCGGATGCGTCACGGTTTTGCGGTGTGCTTCAGGGAAAATGGGGAACGTCTTCGGTCTTCAAGGATGAGGTTTCAACCATTATCGGAACCCGACTTAGTCTGACCGGCATCTTGATGTTTTGGGTGTTTATCACAATGGTGCCGATCGCGCTTGCCATCGGAGTATTGTCGGGGATGCGGGAAGGGACAAAGCTGGACCGCTCACTTTCAGGCTTTTCCATCGCCACATCTGCAACGCCTGAATATGTCTCGGGCGTCATTTTGATCGCGGTGCTTGCGTCATCTCAATACGGGCTTTCCCCAATTCTCAAGGACTGGGGGCTGATCGACGGCTCGATCCTGTTCAAAGGCACGGCGACGTCGGCAATGGACGGCATCACGTTTGAAAACTTCTTTCTGCCTGTGGTCACTATTGCGCTTTACGGTGTGGGCTACATTGCCCGTATGACCCGCGCGTCGATGACCGAGGTTATGACCGCGCAGTATATCCGCACAGCGCGTCTGAAGGGTGTAAGCTTTGGCAACATCGTTATGAAACATGCGCTGAGAAACGCGTTGATCGCCCCCTTCACCGTGATCATGTTGCAGTTTCCCTATCTGCTGAACGGCGTTGTCATCGTCGAGACGCTGTTCAATTATAAGGGCTTCGGTTGGACATTGGTCTCTGCGGCCGGGAACAATGACATCCAATTGCTGCTCGGCTGCTCGGTTGTGGCCGTTGTCGTGGTTCTTGCCACGCAGCTCATCTCTGATGTGGGCTATGTCTTCCTTAACCCCAGAATCAGGATCAGCTGACATGCAAGATATTGGTTGGGGCGCCATCACCCTCGCAGTTATGAAGCAATTCTTGCCGGTCTGGATCGCGTTGATTGCGACGTTTGCACTCTCGATCCGATACAAACGGAAACTTGGACTATACGGCAAGCTCTTCGACAGCACGATTGGAATGGTCGGCTTTGCGCTTGTGATGTTTTGGGTGTTCACCGCGATTTTCGCGGGCACTATTACCACCTTTGATACGCTAAGCCAGATCAGTCAGATGAAGAACAAGCTGCCCGGCACCATGATCCCGGATGGGACAAGCTGGTATCTTCTGGGCGGCGATCATCTGGGACGCGATGTTTTCAGTCGTATGGTCAAGGGCAGCCAGGTGGTGATGATCATTGCCCCATTTGCCACGATATTTGCGTTCATGGTCGGAATCACACTTGGTCTTCCAGCAGGCTACTACGGGGGCAAGCTGGACACAGTGCTCAGCTTCCTTGCGAACCTGATCCTCGCCTTTCCGGTGATCTTGCTCTTCTATCTGCTGGTCACACCTGAAATCGTTGAAACCGGCTTGCCGCAATACATGGCCATCATCCTGTTTCTTTTCCCGATCGTCTTCATGGTTGTACTGGCCAATTCGCGCTATTATGTGATGCCTGCCTTTCGCAACATGCTTGTCGCAGGGATCGTGATTGTTGGTGGTTATCTATACGTCTCACTGATCGGTGAGGCCGACAGCGCCGTTGCCCTCTTGCCAAAATCGCTGGACCTTATCCGCATGGATGCCAATCTGATGATTGTCTTTGTGTCCGTCGTTTTTGTGAACTCACCCACGGTCTACAGGATCGTGCGCGGGATCGTGCTGGACATCAAAACGCGCGACTATGTGTCGGCGGCCCAAACCCGCGGTGAACGCCCGTGGTACATCATGCTGTGGGAGATATTGCCAAATGCCCGCGGGCCGCTGATCGTCGATTTTTGCCTGCGGATCGGGTATACGACCATTCTGCTCGGGACATTGGGCTTCTTCGGTCTTGGCCTTTCGCCTGAAAGCCCGGACTGGGGCTCTACGATCAATGCCGGGCGCAAGCTTCTGACGCTTGCACCACATCCGGCCATTGTGCCTGCACTTGCACTGATGAGCCTGGTGCTGGGTCTCAACCTGCTCGCAGACGGTCTGCGGGAAGAAAGCCTGAAGGACTAAGGGGAACAGTCATGACAAAATGGGATTATGACGGCCCGATCCTTGAGATCGAGAACCTGTCGATCAGCTTTTTCACCCGGCTGCGGGAAATACCGGCGGTGATGGATTTTTCCTGCGTCGTGCAACCCGGCGAAGCCATGGGGCTGGTCGGCGAAAGCGGATGCGGCAAGTCCACCGTGGCGCTTGGCGTCATGCGGGATCTGGGTAAGAACGGCCAGATCACTGGCGGCACGATCAAGTTCAAGGGCCGCGATCTGACGACAATGTCAGAAGAAGAACTGCGCGACATTCGCGGGTCGGAAATCGCGATGATCTATCAAGAACCGATGGCGTCACTTAATCCGGCCATGAAAATCGGCAAACAGCTGATGGAAGTGCCGATGATCCATGAAGGTGTTTCGGCGGACGAAGCGCGCAAAAGGGCGCATGAAGTTGTTGTTGATGTGCGCCTGCCCGATCCTGAGCGGATCTTGAATGCCTATCCGCATCAGCTGTCTGGTGGCCAACAACAGCGCATCGTTATTGCCTTGGCGTTGATGTCCAAGCCCGCACTTTTGATCCTTGATGAACCCACGACGGCTCTGGATGTAACGGTTGAGGCGGCGGTCGTTGATCTGGTCAAGGATCTGGGCAAAAAATACGGCACGTCGATGCTGTTCATCAGTCACAATCTTGGGCTGGTACTGGATGTCTGCGACCGGCTTTGCGTGATGTATTCGGGCGAAGCGGTTGAGACCGGCAGCATCGAAGACGTCTTCGACAAGATGCAGCACCCTTATACCCAAGCGCTTTTCCGGTCGATCCCCCTACCCGGAGCCGATAAGAATGAGCGCCCTTTGATTGCCATTCCCGGTAACTTCCCCCTGCCCCACGAACGCCCGCAGGGCTGCAATTTTGGCCCGCGATGTGACTATTTTCAAGATGGCCGCTGTGACGCCGCTGAAATACCAATGCGGCACGTGGCCGGAAATGATCGCCACGATACGCGATGTCTGCGCGTGGATGAAATTGATTGGAACGCCGCCCCAGAGGTTGCGCTGAAGATTGAAAAAATGCCAGCAGGCAAGGCCGTTCTGAAAATTGCAGACCTGCGCAAATACTACGAAGTCTCGGCCAATGCTTTGTTCGGCGGCGGCAACAAGAAAGTCGTCAAAGCGAATGAAACGCTGACCTTTGATGCGCATGAGGGCGAGACTCTTGCCATTGTGGGCGAATCTGGGTGCGGAAAGTCGACCTTTGCCAAGGTTCTGATGGGCCTTGAAACGGCAACATCCGGGACGATCAGCCTGCACGAAAATGACATCCAAGATGCCCCGATTGAGAACCGCAACACCGAAACGGTGTCTTCAGTTCAGATGGTATTTCAAAACCCATTCGATACGCTCAACCCCTCGATGACCGTCGGGCGACAGATCATTCGTGCATTGGAGATTTTTGGCATCGGCGCGTCGGATGATGAACGCCGCAATCGCATGCTGGAACTTCTGGACCTGGTAAAACTGCCCCGTGCATTTGCCGACCGCATGCCTCGCCAGCTGTCGGGCGGGCAAAAGCAACGCGTGGGTATTGCCCGGGCTTTCGCCGGTGACGCCAAAATTGTCGTGGCGGATGAACCGGTCTCGGCACTCGACGTCTCGGTGCAGGCGGCCGTGACCGATCTTTTGATGGAAATTCAGCGCAAGAACCGAACGACACTGCTGTTTATTTCGCACGATCTGTCGATCGTGCGATACCTCGCGGATCGGGTGATGGTGATGTATCTGGGGCATGTCGTGGAACTGGGCACCACCGATCAGGTATTTGCCCCGCCTTACCATCCCTACACCGAAGCGCTTTTGTCGGCGGTTCCCATTGCCGATACCCGCGTCAAGAAAATGCGGATTGTGCTGGAAGGTGATATCCCTTCGGCAATGAACCCGCCATCAGGCTGCCCCTTCCAAACCCGGTGTCGCTGGAAATCTAAAGTGGCGGGCGGGCTTTGCGAAAAGGAGGTGCCGCCGATGCAGATCCTGGATGGTGGGCATCAGATAAAATGCCATTTGCCCGGATCCGAGTTCTCAGCGATGAAACCGGTGATCGAGATCGCCGCCGAGTAAAACATGCGATCTGGGTGCCGATAGGCCCGATATTGACCACGCCACGACCCATGATGCAAATCTTTGGCAACGCAGTGTTCCCGGATCAAGCATTGTGCCCGTCAAACTTTGTGGCCATATTAAGGCATCGGCAACAAAATAGATGGAAGATGGGGCCATGTCACAGAATCATTCCTTTCCATCACAAATTTCGGGCGCAGCCAGTGGACGGCGGACACTCTCGGCGGCCATATTGGTTGCCATGGGCCTGTCATCTTCATTCTTGCTTGTCATAGCCGGTTTTGCCGTGGCTCTGACCATGGTCTGGCCGGGCTAGACGTTCAGCTTTCATACCTGTTCGACCGGCGATCATCTTCGGCGTAGCGCGCGTCGGGATCGTGTGAACACTGCATTCAGCATCTGGTGCGCTTTGCGCATTCCGGGGGCGTGGCATGCGTGCCAGCCACACGCAGTCTGTGCTTAGTCCTGTGACACTGCAATCACCATGGAGCAATTTCCCCAAGCCTCCCAAAAGCAATGAATGCAACGTGCTTGAAGCGCATGTCCAATCATCCTATCACCGCTGCATCCGTATTGTTCCAAGAGGACTCTGATGACCAGACCGCTATCCCTTGTGGCCGATATCGGTGGCACAAACACGCGGGTCGCCACAGCATGTGCAGGCAAGGTTGATCGCAGTTCTATCCGCCGTTTCAGCAATGCAGACCATGATGGTTTGGGCCAAGTCCTTCGCGCCTTTGTGAATGAACATGGCCCGATTGATTGTGCGTCCGCCTGTGTTGCCGTTGCAGGCCCGGTTGAAAATGGCAACGCCATCTTGACCAATTTGGATTGGCGCATTGACGGGGATGCAATCTCGACAGCAACCGGGGCCGCCCGTGTTGCCATCATCAACGATCTGCAAGCGCAAGGACACGCGCTTGGCCTGATCGATGCCGCTCACTTGCGGTCAGTGATTGCCGGGCCAGCACATCCGGATGGCGTGCAACTGGTGATTGGAGTTGGTACCGGTTTCAACGCAGCCCCAGTTCAAACCATTTCTGGCGCGCGCGTAGTCTCTGCATCTGAATGCGGGCATATGACGCTTCCGGTCCGATCTAAGGCCGATCTGGCCCTGATGCAGTTCGTTGAAACGGCACATGGGTTTGCAGGTGTCGAGGATGTTTTGTCGGGGCGCGGGCTGGAACGGCTTTATGCCTTTCATGCAAAACTGGCGGGGACGGGCGATCAACTGACCGCCGCCGCGATCATGGCCGCGATCAACGATGATCCGGTGGCAGAAGCCACGGGGCGCTGCTTTCTACGGCTTCTCGGAACTGTCGCGGGTGATCTGGCATTGATCCACCTGCCCTTTGGCGGCATTCATCTGGTGGGCGGAGTGGCCCGCGCTTTCGCACCCTATTTTCAGACCTTTGGTTTTGCCGAAGCCTTCCGCGACAAGGGCCGTTTTGCCGATTTCATGAAAGACTTCACTGTCTCGGTCATCGAAGATGATTACGCGGCACTTGAGGGATGTGCGGCGTATCTTAGCTCAGGTGCGGCCTGAACTGCACCTGCCCATTGTATAACCTATCTTAACGGCTCTGCACTAGACCAACGGATAGGTATCGGTTGGGAGAGAGCAACATGCGAATGTTTACGCGCAGATGGGTAAGGTCGCCATGACCGGCCCAATCACTCTTGCGCCTCGGCTTGACACGCAAGCAGCAGACACTTTGCTGAACACCATTCTGGCGCGGCGCGGGCAAGATGCGTTGCTTGACGCGGGCCGCGTGTCGCATTTGGGCACATTATGCCTGCAGATCCTGCTTTCAGCCCGCAATGACTGGCGCTCACAAGGGCTAAAATTTGAGTTCAGCACCTGTTCTGAAGCGTTTGACAGGGCAGTCAGCACCTATGGTCTGAACCGTGATGACCTGACCAGTCAAGAAACCTCGGGCGTGCGAGTCAGCGAGGTGGACGTATGGGGCTGAACGTTCTTGCCGTGGATGACAGCCGAACCATGCGCGACATGCTGTCGCTTGCCTTGAACGATGCCGGCTATCAGGTTCGGCTTGCCGAAGACGGACAAGACGCGCTGGATGTACTAAACGATTTCCACGCCGATATCATCATTTCAGACATCAACATGCCGCGCCTTGACGGGTTCGGGTTTGTCCAAGCCGTTCGGCAGATTGAAAGATATCGGGCGACGCCGATTTTGGTATTGACCACAGAAAGCGCGCCAGAGCTTAAGGCGCGTGCACGTGCAGCGGGTGCCACGGGTTGGATCATCAAACCCTTTGATGCGCCAAAGCTGGTAAAAGCCCTGCAAATGGTTGCCGGTTGAAAGGTCGCGGATATGAGTGAACCGCCGGATCCTCTTGCTGATATTCGCGCCGACTTCTTTTTAGAATGCGAAGAATGCCTGGAAAAATTATCTGATGTTCTGAGCGAATTTGAAGGCGCCATTGACGCCGGGCACCCTATCGCGCCCGATCTGGTGAATGTGGCCTTTCGCGCCGTGCACACAATCAAGGGCGGTGCGGGGGCCTTTGCGCTTGAACCGCTGGTGCGCTTTACCCATGAATTCGAATCCGCATTAGAGACTTTGCGCGCAGGCCGGATCGGGCTGAGTTCAGATCTTGTATGCGTTTTCAGAGAGTCTGCTGACTATCTGTCCGGCTTGGTGAGCAGCCTGTCAAAAGGCCAAGCCCCGTCGAAGGGCGCCGACACGTTACTTTCCAAGTTGATCGGGCACGGGTCAATGGGCGCTACGTCACAACAAGACCCGACCGATGTCGCTCCCCCATGGGATATAACGTTTTATCCGCGACCGGAGTTGTTCCTGTCGGGGAATGAGCCGCTTTTTCTTCTGAATGCCCTTCGAGGTCTGGGGGCTACGCATGTCCAGTGCCATATAGGCGACCTGCCGCAGATTGATCAACTTGACCCCGATGCCGGCTATCTGGGTTGGACGCTGACCCTGCCCGCGGCCTGCAAGATTGAAGAGATTACCGAGGTATTTGAATTTGTAGAAGACGCTTGCCACATTACCATCACGTCGCAACGCCCAGCGATTTCTGAAACCGTCGAAGCACCGCCGCCGCAAATTTCAGAACAAAACGCCACCGTGCGGGTCGATTTCACGCGGATCGACCGATTGATGAATCTGGTCAGCGAACTGTCCATCAGCCAATCTATACTTGTGCAAAGCCTGTCTGAGGCGGGGCTGGACAGGCATTCTTTGCTGGCGAACCGTCTTGATACACAAAACGCCCTGACAAGGGATATTCAAGACAACGTCATGGCGATCCGGGCACAGCCGGTCAAAGGGCTGTTTGGGCGGATGGGAAGGCTCTTGCGGGAAACCGCAGCATCGGTTGGAAAATCCGCGCGACTGGAAGTCCACGGCGAACTGACGGAGGTGGACCGGACGGTTATCGAGGGGCTATCGGACCCGCTGATGCATATGATCCGCAATGCGGTCGACCACGGCCTGGAAAGCCCCGATGAGCGGTGTACCGCAGACAAACCCGAGGAAGGTAAGGTCACCTTGTCCGCCGCCCATCACGCAGGGCGTCTGATCATAGACCTCGGCGATGACGGTCGCGGATTGGACCGCGTGCGGATCCGCGACATTGCCCTGAAAAAGGGGCTTATAACCGGGCAGGACGCGTTAAGTGATGACGAAATTGACAAACTGCTTTTCCGCCCGGGCTTCTCAACGGCAAAGTCAGTTACCGATCTGTCCGGCCGCGGTGTCGGCATGGATGTGGTTAAAACGGAAATCAGTAGGCTTGGTGGGCGGATCTCAATTCAGTCAGAGCCCGGCAGGGGCACCCGGTTCATTATGTCGCTTCCGCTGAGCCTGGCAATCATGGATGGATTGGTGGTCAGTTGCGCGGGGCATATGATGGTCGTGCCACTGGTGTCCATTCTTGAAACAGCTGCACTGGCGCAGCTTGAACGAAGCAGCCTGGCCGAAGGGCAAGACCTGGTGCGCATGCGCAACCAACTGGTTCCGCTTGTAGATGTCGGCGCGAGCTTGGGGTTTCGCACGGCAGGCCCGCTGCCACCGGGCGCCATCGTGATTTTGGTGGTGACCGAGGATGACAGCCGCAGTGCTCTTGTCGTCGATGCCATTCATGATCAGCGGCAAGTGGTGGTCAAACCGATCCGCGCCGGATTTGGCGACATTCCGGGCGTGTCTGCCGCGACGATCCTGGGTGACGGCAGAATCGCCATAATCGTCGATGCAGGTGGGCTTTTGCCAGTGCGGCCCGCTGCTGCCTATGACAAGGCTGGGTGATATGACCGCCAATTCGCACATATCCGGCCCGCCCGACAAGACTACGGAATTACTGGCCTTCCACACCGCAGACCAGGTATTTTGTATTGATATCAAGTCAGTACGGGAATTGCGTAGCTGGAGTGAGCCGACAAGTCTCCCCCATGCCCCGCCTTATCTGACCGGCGTGATCAACCTGCGTGGAACCATCTTGCCGGTAATGGATCTTGCGATACGGCTCGGGCTTGCTCCACTGACCGAAAAGGAGCGCTCGGTCGTCATCGTGGTCGAGGTTGGCGATCTGAGCTTGGGCCTTGCGGTCACCTCCGTCAGCGAAATTCACGCACTGCACCAAGATCAACTTGAACCAACACCACCCCATGCCAGAGATAGCGCCTTGAACTGTGTTTCGGCACTGGTGTTGGTTGGTGACGTCCTGTTACGCGTGTTGGATCTGACAGCCATTGTGCATGATCAGGTCACGTCAGCCGCATGAGAGCAGGTACAGAAAACCGCCTGGATCCCACGAGTTCGTTAGCCGGGCGTCTTGGTCCAATAAAGACCGCTTCATGCTCATCTACATGGAAGGCACGCGGCGCTTCTCCATTCCGTTTTCTGGCAGGAGGAAATAGCGTTGTCTGCACCCACACATAGCCAGACCGACCAAAGACGTGAGATAGCGTTAAGCACACTCTTGTGTCGCATCGCTAAGGAACTGGAAGTGTTGTCGGACCTCGCGGACACCGCGCAACTGGCCCTATCGCATTGTATCTTTTTGCATCCGCCCGAGACAACGATAAGCGCCGGGTTACAAGGTATGGACCGCATCAGTCAGGAGCTGGAAGACCTCCACCGACTGACAAAGTGGCTGGAAAGACGCGTACCAGACGACCAGCACGTCGAGGCATCAGCGCTGCGAACAGAGATACTGCTGCGCGATTTGGCTGATCGCCTGACCGCGCCGAACACCGGAGATAGAAGAGAGGACGAGGTTGGCAATGGGGATGTTAACTGGTTTTAGGATTCTGGCGTCACATGACTGACCTACCCGTTATTGTCAGAATTCTTCTTGCCACCTGTGACAAATGAACAGCCTCATCTGCCGCACCCAATTTCAGGGCCGCCTTGGGCATTCCATAAATCACAGAGCTGTCTTCATCTTGGGTCATACAATACGCACCGGATTGTCTGAGCCGTAGCATCTGTGCCGCACCGTCTTGCCCCATGCCAGTCAGCAATACTGCCAGAACCCGGCGCGCGATGGGCCGTGCAGATCCGAACATGACATCAACCGAGGGGCAGGCATCTGTGCTGCGCACCAAACGGCACACCGGCTGAACCACACCCTCAATCAAAAGATTATGCACACCACCAGGCGCAAGATAGACATTGCCTGGCAGGATCGGCATCCGGTCACTTGCTACCTGGACCTTTGGCGCAATATGCGCATCAAGCCGCGCAGAAAAGCGCGCAAGAAACGGTGCCGGCATGTGCTGACAGATCACGGTCGGCGGACCGTTGGCCGGGATCTGGGACAAGATCCGTTCCAATGCTTCAACGCCGCCGGTCGACGCGCCGATCAACACGTAGCGACCATTCCAGTAATAATCACCCACCGGCACAGGGGGGCGTTGGCCTGCGCGCGAGCATTGGCGTTTCGCTTTCGCCGCTGCGGCAAGCCGGTCGGCAAAATGAGCAAGGCTGCTTTGGCCGGACAACTCGGATTTCCCGATGCAGTCGACGGCCCCGCGTGAAAGTGCCTCCAGCGCCGCATCCGATCCGTCAGGGGTTTCGGCCGATATCATCACCACGGGCAACGGCCGTTGCCGCATTATCTGATCAAGAAATGTCAGCCCATCCATATGAGGCATCTGAATATCTAGCGTCAGCAGGTCAGGGTTCAGCGCGGCAAGCATCCGCCGCGCTTCGATCGGATGGTTCGCCTCCCCGACGACTGCAAAGCGATTGTCCCTCTCAACCGAGCGGCGGATCAGCGCTCGCATCGTGACGGAATCGTCAACAATGACGAGGCGCGCCGGCCCCGGCCTGCGGGGCGGGAAGCCGCCATATGCTTGATACATCACTGAAATTGCATCGCAATATTGCACGCTTTATCCAAAATTCGTGCCTCAATCAAACTCGCCTCGGTCAGAGGGCTGCGCGCGGGTCAATTTTGCGCGTGTGTTCTGTTTCGGCCTGCGATTTTCGCGGTGACACGGATGTTCGCCACATTGCTGCGGGTTCTGTCCGTAGGCCAAATTCAGATTCTGAAGGCAAATCATCGCCCCCGAACACTTCAGACGTTCCGTTCTTGCCGATGCGAAAACGGGCCATTGTCGCAGTCAGAGACTTCGCGCCGCGGGATAAAGATTGGCTCGCGACAGCGGTTTGGCCAAATAGTGCTGCGTTTTGCTGGGTCACCTGATCGATCTGATTTACCGCCAGGTTAATCTCTGCAAGGCCTGCAGATTGTTCCTGAGATGACGCTGCGATTTCGGATACGCGGGATGCGATGTTTGTAACCGATGTGACAATGCTTTTGAGCGCATGGCCCGTTTCACCAACCAATTCGACGCCACGCCGGACCTGTCCGGACGAGGCCGAGATCAGAGTGTCAATTTCCCGGGCCGCATCGGAAGATCGTTGCGCGAGGGCGCGAACTTCGGCTGCGACAACGGCGAAACCGCGCCCGGCATCGCCTGCACGCGCAGCCTCGACACCGGCATTCAAAGCAAGGAGATTTGTTTGAAAAGAGATGTCATCAATGACGCCAATGATGCGTGAAATTCTATCAGATGAGGATGAAATTTCGCCCATGGCTTTCACCGCTTCTTCAACGATAGTGCCGGAAGATTCGGCGGAGGCCCGGGCATTTTCGACGACAAGGCTGGCCTCTGCAGCCCCTGTAGCAGCGGACTGAACCGAAATGGTCAACTGGTCAAGCGCTGCTGCCGTTTGTTCCAGCGTGGCGGCTTGGCGTTCGGTTCGCATCGTCAGATCTTCGGCCGATTTCTCAATCTCCAACGCCTCGCCTTCAATCTCTGTTGCATTGGCCATGACCGCCGCCATCGCATGGGCCAGCTGTTCAATCGCCATGTTGAAATCGTGGCGCAGAGTTTCGTAGTCAGCTTCGAACCCGTCCTCCAGACGGGTGGTCAGATTGCCATCAGACAGGTTTTTCAGCCCAACACGAAGCGCATCCACAACCTTGGTTTGCGCATGCTCCATTTCCCGCCGTCGCTGTTCTGCTGCGCGCAAGCCAAGCTCGGCCTCTGTGACATCCGTCCCCATGAGCAGGATTTTCAATAGCTGTCCGTCGTTGTCATGCACCGGTGAAAAGCCGCCATCGATCACACCTTCGCGACCGCCGGAAAACTGCGTCCAGAACCGGCCGAACACCGACTCTCCCCGGTGCAGCATTTCACCGACATCCATTGCCCCCAGGTTTTCATCACCGCCATGATTGATCAAATCGGAATGGCCCTGACCGATCACCTCTTCTGCCGTCTTGCCCAGAAGCGTGAGCATCTTGGCGTTGGCCTCAATCAAAACTCCGCTGGCGTCAAATTCGGCTGTTGCAAGGTTGCGGTCGATCGCGGTCAACACGGCACGGTTCATACGCTCAATCGTGACATCCCGCCATTCGACAACAAGGCCAATCCGGCCCTGCCCTTCCATCTCAACCTCATTGATATCCAGGGCAAAGCGGGCCTCTCCTATGCGGATTTCCGTTCGAAATGGCAGGTTGGGTGCGTCGTCAAGCCGCAAGCTGATCGGGTGATCGTCATGCTGAAAGCCGTCCAGTTGCTGGCCCACAATTGCGAGCGGGTCGAAATCTGGTGCAATGATACGAAACTCAGCCGCATGTTTGGTAAAGAGCTGGTGGACGGATGGGTTAACATAGGTCACCCGGTAGTCTTGATCCACAATCATCAAGGCCGCAGAAGAGCCTTCAAATGCGGCGCTTTTAAACGCGGCGTCACGCGCAATCTCAACCGAGCGGGCCAGACTGTCGCGAAAGGCCTCAAGTGAGCGTGCAATGATCCCGATTTCGTCCTTGCGACCACTGTCCGGAATACCAATCGAATAGTCGCCCGCCGCAATTGCGGTCATGGCGTCGGCTGAACGAACAAGAGGGCGTGACAAGCCCCGCGCCAATATAAACACCATAAGCGCAAACACGCTGATTGAAATCGCAGCACCCAATCCTATGCGCGTCAAGAGAGTGGCCGCGGGCGCCAATAGTATATCTTGTGGCAGTTCATAGACCAACACCAGATCAAGGCCCTGAAGATCAATCCTGCGGGCCACAACAAGTGACTGGGTGCCAAACAAGCCCGGTTCACGCCCGACAACCACGTCTTGCTTGAACGCGGTCTTCAGAACCCCAAGGTTGCTACGAACGTCCAGGGCGCCGGTGTTCGTTCCACCAGTGTGTGATCTTAGGCGGTGATCTCTGCCCACCAGATACTGCAAGCCGATGGTCTTATCGTGGCCGCCATGTTCGAGAACCTCAGTCACCAAAGTGGCAGAAATCTGAAACACCAAAGCCCCGACCACCGCTCCGCTACGCGATTTGATCGGGGCCGCGACGAAGTTGGCCACTGCGTCATCGGAGGGCGCATAGTGTGTAAAATCGGAAAACAAAACGTCTGCATCTGGTCGCTGCATGACTTTTCGGGCAACGCCTGCGAGTTCCGATGATCGAAGTTGGCCGGTGAAAATATTCTCGCCCAGATCGCCTTCCTTCGCGACCGTGTAAAGAATGTCGCCATTCACATCGATCAAGAGCACATCGTGATAGCCTTTTTCTGCCAAAACCGAGACGAACTCTTCATGATAGCGACCATGCGCAATGGAGTAGTCAGAGAGATCTGACACCATCTTCAGTCGGTACCGTTCGCTTCGGGGATGAGGGTTTTCGGCAATGAATTTTCGACGCAGCATTTCTGGTGCGTCGTTCCCAATCCGGTCCCATGCTGATCTGAAATCGCGCAGAATGCGCGCGCTTTGCGGGCTCGATGCCAAGGCCTTCAGATCTGCAGAGACCACCGAATACCATACCGACACCTGTTGGGTCTTGGCATCAAGTGTTGCATGCGCCTGCGCCTCGCCCGCGCGCAACAACGCTCCGCGCGCAAAGTGGTAGCTGGTGATGCCCATTGTCAGCAGCGCTGCCAACGCCAATGTTCCAAAAATCAACGGCAGCTTTATTGCCAGGCTGATGTTGTCCAACGCGCGCATATATGTCCCTCGCCGATGTCCGAAGCGAAGACACGAAGTCACCGCCCGCCCGGTGACCCTGCAGCAGTTACGTTGAATATTTGTTTAACAGATTGCCAAGATCGCCCTACGTTTGAGCCCTATCGGGTCAAATACTCAATCAACATGAGCGTGGATGCATCTTTGCCCGTTGCAGGCTCTCGCCCCGCCAAAACCGGCTCCAGCGCCACAGCCAGCTCTTTGCCAAGCTCAACGCCCCATTGGTCAAAGGAATTGAGACCCAGGATCACCCCTTCAACAAAAACCCGGTGTTCATAAAGCGCAATGATCTGGCCAAGCACAAAGGGGGTGAGTTTAGGGTAAGCCAAGGTCGTAGAAGGCCGGTTGCCCGGAAAGACCCGGTGGCGTGCCTGCCGGTCTTGTTCGGCACCGTTCAGGTCCATCTTTTCCATCAGAACAAGGGCTTCATCAAGGCTGCGGCCCTTCAAAAGCGCCTCGGACTGGGCAAGACAATTGGCCACCAGCAGGCGGTGGTGATGCGCAAGATCAGGTTCATGGCCTTCTCGGGCAACCAAAAATTCGCATGGAACCACGCGTGTGCCTTGATGGATCAACTGGTAAAATGCGTGCTGACCGTTGGTACCCGGCTCGCCCCAGACAATCGGGCCAGAGTGGCGCGGCAAATCACTGCCATCCATTGCAACGCTCTTGCCGTTGCTCTCCATCTCAAGCTGCTGCAGATACGCGGGAAGCCTGCTTAACCGTTGATCATAAGGCAAGACGGCGCGTGTGGCATAGCCGCAGATCTGATTGTGCCAGATCCCGACCAAGGCCAGCATGACTGGCAGATTTTCTGCAAGCGGGGCGCCGCAAAAATGCGCATCCATGTCGGCCGCGCCCTTCAAAAATGCCGTGAAATGATCTGGCCCGATCGCCAACATCAGGCTTAGCCCGATCGGGCCCCAAAGCGAATAGCGTCCGCCTACCCAATCGGCAAAGCCAAAAACCCGGTCCGGTGAAATACCAAAGGCGGCCGTCCGATCCGCTGACGTTGAAACCGCTGCAAACTGCGCGCCCGGATTGTCCACTTTCTCTGCCATCCAACGGCGCGCGGTGTCGGCATTGGTCATCGTCTCGATGGTCGTGAACGTCTTTGACGCGACAATGATCAAGGTCGTTTCCGGGTTTAGTGGCGCTAGCACATCATGAACATGGGCACCGTCGACGTTTGAGACGAAATGTGCACGCGGACCATCCGCATAAGGTGCAAGCGCAAGACACGCCATCGCAGGCCCAAGATCCGAGCCGCCAATGCCGATATTGACCACATCTGTGATCTTGCCACCCTGTCCGAGAATATGGCCGCCACGCAGTTTGCGGGCAAAGTCTTGCATGTGTTGATATGTTTCGCGAACCGCGCACATCGCATCTGCACCGTCGATGATCAAAGGCCGATCCATGTTGCGCAACGCTGTGTGCAGCACCGCGCGCCCCTCAGTTTCATTGATCTTTGCGCCAGAAAACATCGCGTCACGTCGCGCCGCCACCTGCATTTCTTCTGCCAAGGAAACCAGTTGATCTTTCGTCTCCTGATCAATGTTGGTCTTCGAATAATCGAACAAAATCTCGCCAAAACTGGCGCAGAATTCGACAGGTCTCCTGTCAGTATCGAACAATTCCAGAATATGGCGCCCTTGCACCGCATCGTGGCGTTGTTTCAGATCATTCCAACGCGTCATAGGTACTCCGCTAGTTTGGTGCCCAGTGAACCGTGGCATTCGCCAAGAGCGCATGCACGGGGGCTTCGTGTGGTGGCAGATGTGCCGCACGCTCAATGGCAGCACGTTTGTCATGCCCTACGATAAGAATGTGGCAACTCATTGCATCCTTCAAGACGCGGGCAGAGAGTGTCACGCGCGGCTCATCTGCGCCGGGCGCACGCATTGGCAGCAAGACAGGTGCGTCAGGGGAAAGCGCATCCTCCAGCCTGTCCGCGCCGGGAAAGAGCGACGCGGTGTGCATGTCAGCGCCCATTCCCAACAGCAAAACTGAGATCGGCAAATGCGGTTCAAGCCCCAAAATCAGCCCCTCAATAGCGTTTTCAGGCTCCGAGGCAGGTGCATAAAGTGGCACCAGAGTGGCCGACGCGGCGCGCCCCTTCAAAAGCCTCGCCCGGATCATTGCCGCATTTGAGCGCATATGGGTTTCGGGCACCCATCGTTCATCATTGGGGAAAACCGACACTCTGTCCCACTCAAGATTAACACCTGAGAGGATATCGAAAACCGGGCCCGGTGTTGACCCACCCGGAACACAAAAACTCACCCGATCGTTCATCCGCAATGCCGCTGAAATCTCAGATGCCAGAACATCGGCCAGTTCAAACATCATCAATTCGGAATCTGGGTATTCAGCGAAATTCATTCCCGGATCTCTCTCCAACGACGGCCGTCGCGGTGCAAAAGCATCAGCGCATCTTCTGGCCCTGATGAACCTGCATCATAACCCTTCGGTTTGTCACCCCGTTCCGTCCAGTCTGCGATAATCGGGTCGGTCCAGGCCCAGGCGGCTTCAACTTCGTCCCCGCGCATAAACAGCGTCTGATTGCCGCGGATCACATCCATAATCAGACGTTCATAGGCATCCGGGATATCCGCGCCATCTTCGCCCAAGGCTTCAGCGAATGACATGTCCAATGGCACTTCTGTCAGGCGCATACCGCCCGGCCCCGGTTCCTTGATCATCACTGAAAGCGTCATGCCTTCATTCGGTTGAAGCCGGATCGCCAACACATTCTCACGCCAATCCTCTTCATCCCCAAAGATCGAATGCGGGACTTCCTTGAACACCACGGCAATCTCGGATGCACGGGCGCGCAGCTTCTTGCCGGTGCGAAGGTAGAACGGTGTGCCCTTCCACCGCCAGTTGGCAATGCGGGCCTTAAGGGCAATGTAGCTTTCGGTGGTTGAGCCGGGGTTTTCGGCATCCTCCACATAGGATTTCGCGTCCGGCCCCGCGCGATACTGGCCGCGCACGATATCTTCGTGCGAAACGGGTTGAAGCGCGTGGATCACCTTCAGCTTTTCATCCCGCACCGCGTCGGGATCAAACCGGTAAGGTGCTTCCATTGCGATCAGGCACAACAGCTGCATCATGTGGTTTTGCACCATATCGCGCATCGCACCGGATTTGTCGTAATAGGCCCCCCTGCCCCCGACCCCCACGGTTTCAGACACGGTGATCTGAACGTGATCGACATGGCGTGCGTTCCAGAGCGGCTCAAACAAGATATTCGCAAAACGAACGGCCATCAGATTTTGAACGGTTTCTTTGCCCAGATAGTGGTCGATCCGGTAAATCTGGCTTTCATCGAAATGGGCCGCCAGCGTTGCATTCAGCGCTTTGGCGGTCTCAAGATCGCGGCCAAACGGCTTTTCAACCACGATACGCGCAGATTTCGTTGCAATTCCATGTCGGTGGAGCCGTTCGGCCAAATCACCAAACAAGGATGGTCCAACAGAGAAATAGAAGGCTTGCACCACATCCGCGCGCATGAGCGCTGCAAGCTCCGGCCACCCCGCTTCGCCTTTTGCGTCAATCGGGACATAGAACAACTGTTCAAGAAAGCGCTGAAGACTGTCATCATCCCGTTTCGACGCAGGCAGAAACTCAACGATCGCCGCGCCGACGAATTCGCGAAACGCAGCGTCGTCGAGGTCACTTCGCGCGGCGCCAATGATACGTGAACCGTCTGGAATTTGGCCCGCAACAAATCTCCGGAAGAGGCCGGGCAATATCTTGCGGCGTGCCAGATCCCCGGTACCACCGAAGATGATAAGGTCGAACCGTTCGACCGGAATGACGCGTGAGACCATGTTTCTGCCTCTCCCGAGATATTACGTTAGCGCTAACGGGATGCTCATACCGCTATCACTGCCACGTGTCTAGCACTGCAGATCATGGCTGACCATTGGTGGCCGGCGTTTGACGAGGGCTGGCATCACCGTAGCGCTGAAAAATCAAAGGCGGGTGCCTTTACTGGCGGTACATCCGTTTCTTGCGCGCCCGCGTTTCTTGCGTACCGGCCTCTGTGCCGTCGTGGAACGTGCCAAACCAACGATCCCAGGGCATTTCCTGATTTCCATAATTGCATTCATAATACCGGTGATGAAGCTGGTGGTAAAACGTCCCCAACGCCAACCGCCTTTTGTCCCGGATCAAAAGATCCTCATAGCCCGTATGGGTCATGGCAGCACCCGGACCTTGATAGATAACGTGGAACACAAGGTGGATCGGGTGGCTTGGCACAACCCAGTGGATGGCCAGCGAAGAAAGATAGAGCAAATGCTCAACCGGGTGCATTGAAAACCCGGCCCAGGGGCCAATGTTGACGTTGCGGTGATGCAGCGCGTGCACGTGTTTGTAGATGAATGGCACATGCAGCAACCGGTGTACCCAATAGAAATGGAATGCAGACCAGATCGGCAAAAGTACCAGAGCAAGCACAAACCAGACCGGATGTTCAAAGGCAGTGATGACAGGGGCATAGCCATTGGCCATCAGCCACATCGTCACCACCTGAAACCCGGTCAGCTGCGCCACACCGCTGGTCAGTGACCAAAACACGTTATCGTGCACCTGGTTGGAGAAATCCCATAGTTTGTTGCCCTTTGCCTGATCGCGGGCATCGAACTTTAGCCGTTTGCCCTGCCCGCGACGCATGTAGAAATACCAGTGAAGCCCCCCGGCAATGACACACATCAGCGCCATGTTGACGGTCCAGACCTGAGCAACCCACCCGAATGCGAAGCTATCGGCCACGTCCAGTTTTGGAAGGGCAACGGCCCATATCATGACGGCAAGGATCGCGATCATCACCCGCTCGCTCAGCATCAGCCAGTTGCGCGCGAACCAACGCAGCATAAAGCCCGGCGCTGGCGGCCATTTGAAAATGGAGGGGTCCGAAAGCGGCAAATCCGGGTGGTAGTTCCACTCACGGTTTGTTGGAGCATCGGCCTGTTTGCGCATCATGTTCTCCGGAACCGAAAAAGGCTGAAAAGCGGTCTTGGGGAACTATCGGATTAGTTTGATGCACAGCGCTATAACCGAAGCGGCATTTTTGCGCCGGTTTTGCCCGCGCTTAGAGAGGCGGCAGATCTGCCGCCTCTCTAATTGGTTCCAAGCTTAAGCGTTTACATCAACGACAACGCGGCCTTTGACCCGGCCCTTCAGAATATCACGGCCAAGCGCCGGCAGATCCGACAATGTAGCTGCGTGGACCATCGTCTCAAGCCGGTCCATCGGCAGATCTTTTGCGATCCGGTCCCAAGCCCGCACCCTGTTTGCATAGGGTTGCATGACGCTGTCGATCCCCAGCAGGTTAACGCCGCGCAAGATGAACGGAGTGATCAGCGCGCCGTCAATGGCTGCCCCGCCTGCAAGGCCCACAGCGGCCACGGAGGTTCCGTATTTCATCTGCTTCAGCACACGGCCCAACATCGCACCGGCCACTGCATCAATGCAGCCTGCCCAAAGCTCGCCTTCCAAAGGCTTGCGCGTGATTTCAGTCAATTCTTCTCGCGCAACGATCTGTGTCGCGCCTAGGCTTTTAAGGTAATCAGCCGTTTCGGGGCGGCCAGTGACGGCCGCGACCTCATGGCCAAGCTTGGCCAAAATCGCGGTGGCAACCGACCCCACGCCGCCAGCAGCACCCGTCACCAGAACCGGCCCGTGGCCCGGCACCAGCCCATGGTCTTCCAGCGCCATAACCGAAAGCATTGCCGTCAGACCCGCCGTGCCCACCGCCATCGCCTGCCGTGTGCTTAGCCCACCTGGCAAGGGCACCAGCCAATCGGCACGCACGCTTGCCTTTTGGGAATACCCACCCCAATGCGCTTCGCCCACGCGCCAGCCTGTCAACACCACCTTGTCGCCCGGCTTGTAGCGCGCATCGGATGAGCTTTCGACGGTACCTGCAAAATCAATGCCGGGCACATGCGGGTAGTTCCTGACCAAACCGCCGCCCGGCCCGATGCACAACCCGTCCTTGTAATTCACCGTCGAGTATTCGACCGCAACCACCACGTCGCTTGCCGGAAGGCGGCTGGCATCCAACTGCTGGACCGAGGCGCTGGTTTTGCCCTCTTCGTCTTTTTCTACGACCAATGCGTTAAAGCTCATGTCTTTCTCCTGACGTTCTATATTAATTGGGGCCGTGCCAATTGATCTGGCAGATCTCAGCCGAGCGACCATCAAAATCCCACACCCTGCCAAAGGCGCGCACGCGGCCTTTGTTGGCTGTGGCGACAGTGATATCCGGCCCCATCCAGTAATTCGTGTTGGTGACAACGATTTCTTTGCCGCCATTGCCTTCCACCGGCACAATTTCACCTTGTATCTTTTTGCCAACCATCAGCCGACGGGCGTTGCCTTCGGTTTCAAACACAACCGGGCTTCGTTCGGCGCCAAGGAATTCAGACACCATGATGTTGAAAAGACCTGTCGTGCCCCGGGCCTTGCCAGAAAAGATCTTGATCAACCCGTCATAGGCAGCTTCAGACGCGCGCTCATCAATATAGGCGGCGGCCTTCCAGTTGCCGCGCCCCATGTTGCCGGGAATATCCATGATCATGCCGATATTCAGGCCGCCGAGATTTTCGCCATCATAGTGACCTTCGTCAATGCGAATGCCGACCCATGCCTGGCAGTACCCTTCGGTCGGGGGATGTTTGCCCAAGCTGACCACACAGGGGCAAAACACCGTGCAGTTACAGTTCAGGATCAATTCCCCTTTGATAACCCATTCGGGCAGGTCCTTGGACATCTCGCGTTCCTCCGTTCAGATAAGGTGCAGGGCATGCAATGTCTGGGCACCCCCTGCGATGATCAGCGCCCAACCCGCAGGCCGGGTCAGATAGCGCCCGAGTTCGGGCAATTTCTCCAAAGTCATGAAGAGCGTCGCCGCCCCCATCCAGATCAGGTTCATAACCCCGCCAATGAACCCAAGCGCCATCAGCGCCCAGCAACAGCCCAGACAAAGCGCGCCCAATCGCAGCCCCATAGCCAGCGCGGCCATCGCACCGGGCCGCCAATGCTGCATGAAAAACGTCATCGGCATACGGCATTTGGACAGGCAGGCCTCCTTAAAGGCCGAAAATTGATAGGCCCCGGCCCCGAGCAGCAAAAGGGCAGTTAACCACGGCGACAGGCTGGCCCCTGCCGGTGTGAGATATCCGCCACGGGACAAGGCCCATTGTGCGGCGGCCCCGATGATCGCGGCACCAAGCCAGACAGACAGGTAACCACCAATCAACGCAGCAGCGCTGCGCGCGTTTGTTGCACCCGCAGCGGACATGTCGAAAAACGTACCGAGCGCTGGCACAAATGTTGGCAACATCATCGCCGCCGCCATCAAGGCCCACATCGCCCACAGGGCCAACGGGTCCGCCTGACCGGCAGACAGGCAAAGTGCGGCCCAGAACTCAGCGGGCACCGAACCCAAATCGGCCCCGGGAAGATCGCGCGCCATGAAAGCAACAGCGATCCATGCCACCAAAACTGTCGCATAAAAGCCAAGCCAGCCCAAGGCCCGCGTGGACGGCAGCGCCAGCCGGTTATTGGGGCGGGAGAGGTCGGTTGACGTCATCGGCCAGGGTCTCGGGTCAAGAAAATGATGGACGGGTATCCCCGCCCTGCCTAGGATCCGGTCTGGCGCATCAAATGTCAAACATTTAATGTCTGACAATTAAAGACCCTGAGAGAAACATGAAGACATACACACTTGGTACTGAAGGCGAATTGCCAATTCGCATTGCCGCGACCATCCGGGATGCAATTGTCGAAGGGCGGTTGATTGTCGATGAACGCCTGCCTTCGGAACAGGAATTGGCCGAACAGTTCGGCGTATCGCGCCCCACCGTGCGCGAAGCGCTGAAACGGCTGGCCGCGCAAAGCCTGATCCGAACACAGCGCGGTGCTACGGGCGGCGCGTTTGTGAACCGTCTGTCCTATGATGAGGCCTACGGCCAGCAGATCACCACCTCGACCCTTCTCTTGTCGATGAACGCTGTGGATTTCGAAACCGCATGCGAAGCGCGCTATGCGCTGGAACGTGCTTGCGTACCCTTTGCCGCCGCACGGCGCGGGGCGGATCATCTGGCCGCAATGCGGGCCGAGGTGTATCGGCAAGGCCAGCCGGGTCTTTCCGATGAAGGATTTTGCAGCTCAGACGTGGCATTTCACCGGGCTTTGGTGGATGCGGCCGCCAATCCGATCCTGTCTTATCAACTGGCAGGCGCGGTCGAGGCGATGCAGCCGCTGATGAACATGATCACATTTTCCGAAAGATCGCGGGAGCGGATTGTGAGCTATCACACCAAAATCGCCGACGCGCTGGAGCGCCAAGATGCCAGTGACGCCGAGGCCGCCCTGTCCGACTTGGCAAGCTACACGGTCGATCTTGCGAATGACGTCCGGTCGAAACGGCAATTGAAGCATTAGGCATGGATTTCACAGATATGCGAGGCGTCAGCCCCGCATATCCATCACCAAAATCAGGCCATTTCGCCGCGCTCTTTCAATAGATTGGTCAACCAATCCGGGTCCATCTCGGGCACCGATGACAGCAGCAATTCTGTATACGGATCATGCGGTGGCTGGAACATTTCCAGCTTGGGTCCCTGCTCAACGACACGACCGTTTTGCATCACCACCACTTCATCGGCAATAGATCGCACGGTGGCCAGATCATGGGTAATGAACATATAGGCCAGATCAAATTCTGATTGCAGCCTGTCGAGCAACCGCAAGATACCTTCTGCGACAAGCTGATCGAGTGCGGATGTGACCTCATCACAGATGATGAATTTTGGCTCTGCCGCCAGCGCGCGCGCAATGCCGATCCGCTGCTTCTGACCACCTGACAGCTCCGATGGCAAACGGTCGATATATTGGTCTGGCTCCAGCTCGATCAGATCAAGAAGGTTACGGATCCGTTCGGTGAGGGCCTTGCCGTTCAGGCCCAGGTACATCTGTGCCGGTCGGCCGATCAGCTCGCGCAGCCGCAGCTTTGGATTCAACGCTGTGTCAGCCATCTGATAGATCATCTGCGCCTGACGAAGCTGGTCCCGGCTACGTTTGCGGTAGTCGGCAGGAAGTTCCTGACCATCGAACAGAACTTGTCCTTGCCGGGGGGGCAAAAGCCCAGTGATAACGCGAGCAGCAGTCGATTTGCCGCTACCACTTTCGCCCACAACCGCAACCGTGCGGCGTTTGTGAATGTCGAAATTGACATTCTTGAGGATATCAACCGCACCGTAGCCTGCCGTCACGCCTTTGACCGAGACCACCGGGGTCGTGCCATCCGTGACAGGAGGCTGCACCGGTCGCGCATATGAGCGTACCGCCCATAGCGACTTGGTGTAGTCTTCTTGCGGGGAAGCCAGCATGGAGCGGGTATCGGATTCTTCCACCTCATCGCCTTTCAGCAGCACTTTGATCTTGTCGGCCATCTGCGCCACGACGGCGAGGTCATGGGTGATATAGATCGCTGCGGTATCGAACTGATGAACGATATCGCGAATGGCCGAAAGAACTTCGATCTGCGTGGTCACATCAAGGGCTGTGGTCGGTTCATCGAAGATGATCAGATCCGGCCGACACGCCATGGCCATCGCGGTCATCGCCCGCTGCAACTGCCCGCCCGACACCTGATGCGGATAGCGAAAGCCAATATCTTCTGGGTCCGGCAGACGCATGCGGCGGTAAAGTTCCACCGCATCTCCTTCAGCCTCGCCTCGCCCCATAACGCCATGTTGAACCGGTGCTTCGCTATACTGGTCAATCAGCTTATGGGCAGGATTAAAGCTGGCTGCTGCCGATTGTGCGACATAGGCGATACGCTTGCCGCGCAATTTGCGCCGATCTTCCTTGGTCGCCGCGCGCAGGTCGATGCCGTCAAAATCTATGGTGCCGCCCGAAATGCGGCACCCGTCGCGGCAAAACCCCATCGCCGCCAGTCCCAGCGTCGATTTGCCCGCACCACTTTCGCCGATCAGGCCCAAAACCTCACCCTTGCGCAGGGTGATGTCCACACCATTGATGATCGGAGACCATGTCTCATCTGACCGACCTTCGATATGAATGTCACGCATCGAAAGAAGGATCGGCTTTTCTGATTTGATATCTTTCATGGCCTTACTCCTTCAAGCCGCTGGCGCGGTGCAACATCCAGTCAACGACGAAGTTGACGGCAACTGTCAGCAGCGCAATCGCACCTGCCGGCAATAGCGGCGTAACATCACCAAACGTGATGAGCGCCGCGTTCTCACGCACCATCGACCCCCAATCCGCTGTCGGAGGCTGCACACCCACACCAAGGAATGAAAGGGCCGCAATGGTCAGGAATACGAAGCAAAAGCGCAGGCCGAACTCCGCGACCAGCGGGGCCAGTGCATTTGGCAATATCTCACGGGTAATCAACCGCCAGAGCCCTTCACCCCGCAGCTTTGCCGCTTCGATATAGTCCATGACGACAATGTTCATCGCCACTGATCGGGCCAGGCGAAAAACCCGGGTCGAGTCGATGACCGCAATCACCAAGATCAGCGTGATGACGGATGTGCCGAAGATTGCCAGCAAAAGCAGCGAGAAAATCAACGCCGGAATCGCCATCAGAATATCAACCACGCGGCTGAGGATCTGATCAAGCCATCCACCCACTGTGGCGGCCAAAAGCCCGAGCATCGCGCCAAGAAAAAACGCCAATGCAGTGGTCGCAAAGGCAATGCCAACCGTGTTGCGTGCGCCGTAGATCAGGCGGGTGAACATGTCGCGCCCAAGGTTATCGGTGCCAAAAAGGTGCGTGCTATCCCATGGCAGGAACTGGGCCCCAACCACTTCGCGTTCGGCAAACGGTGCGATCGCTGGCGCAAAAATTGCTGCTAGTATGTAGATGATGATCACGAGCATACCAAAGCTTGCAGTGATGGGGGCGGTCCGCAACGCGCGGGCCAATCCACCTTTCGTTACGCGAAGCAACGCCGCGCGAAACAACCAACCCGCGCCCATTGCCAGAGCGATGGTAACGGCGACCCAGAAGAGGGTGATCAGAACAGACATTTCAGCCCTCCTTATTTACGGTGGATAAGACGTGGGTTCGACAGGGTCGAAAGCACATCTGCGGTGAGATTGAGCAAAATGTAGGCCGCCGCAAAGATCAGCGCCACAGCCTGAACAACCGGGATGTCGCGTTTGGACACACTATCAACCATCAGCTGACCCAACCCCGGATACACGAACACAACCTCAACCACGACAACGCCTGTGATTAGATAGGCAAGGTTCAACGCGATGACCGTAATGATCGGCGCCAGCGCATTTGGCAGCGCGTGGCTGATAATCACGCGCATCGGCTTGATACCCTTCAGCCGGGCCATCTCGATATAGGGTGATGCCAGCAGGTTGATAATTGCCGCACGGGTCATGCGCATCATATGCGCGGTAACCACCAGCGTCATCGTCAGGGCGGGCAGAAAGGTGCGATAGAGCTTGTCGCCAAAACTTGCATCCGCATCCAGCCGCGCGAGCGACGGAAAGAGACCCGACTGCGCCAGAACAAAGATCAGAATATAGGCCACGAAAAACTCGGGGAACGAAATCGCCGTCAAGGCGACAGCATTCGCGGACCGGTCGAAGATTGAATTGCGAAACAGCGCCGCCAAAATCCCAAGTATCAACGACAAAGGCACAGCAATTGCCGCTGCATAAAGTGCTAAGAATAGTGTATTTCCAAGCCGGGCCGATATCATCTCGGCAATCGGTCGCTTGTTGGCAAGGGATGTTCCAAAGTCACCCTGAACGGCACCGGCAAGCCAGTTGATGTAGCGTGTATGCGCTGGCAGATCGAGACCAAGCTCGCGTCGGAATGCAGCCAATGTTTCTTCAGTCGCTGCTTGTCCAAGAACGGCCTTGGCCAAGTCACCTGGCAACATTTCAGTGGCCGAGAAGATTATCAGCGATATTGCAAATAGCGTCAGCAGGCCGAGGCCGAGGCGCTTGGCGATCATCGTCCAGATTTCAGACACAGTACATCCCCCAGATGTTTGTTTTCTTTCCGGGCCACTACGAGAACCGTTCGCCCCCGTTTAAGGCAGTTGGTCCCGGCACATAAGTGC
>JBARVN010000200.1:0-23926 GCA_049646285.1 Albidovulum sp.
CCGACCCGCCGGGGGCTTTGCCCCCGGACCCCCAAGGTATTTATCAACAGAAGAAGCCGCCGTCAGGAGCAACCCGTGACGTGATCGAAGCTCTTCGGGCCATTATAGGGTGCAACATCGCGGGAGGTGAGTTTGCCGTCGTGCAGAGTGGTGGCGATGATGCGAGACCAATTGGCATTGGCGGTCAGGATCGTGAGGCCCGTCTTGCAGGTAGCAATGCGACCTTGGATGAGGGGGTCGCCGATCTTGTGGTTTGTCAGGCCTTTCAATTTGGCGACTGGCGCAAGGGTTTTGCCAACAATACGCACAATCTTCAGTGTTTTTCCCAGATGTGGTGTTTCTATATATGCGATTTCAACCTGCCCATCGCCATCAAGATCCGCAGCACCTACCGGGGCCAGCCAACGAAACCGGCGGCCGATATATGGTGTGGCAGCCAGCCGCAGGAGCGCGTCGCCCTGAAGGGACCAGACCACAAGGCGCGCGCCCTTGTCCGTGTGGCTTTCGACAGCGATGACATCCGGTCTGCCGTCTCCATCCACGTCGGCAAGGCGTGGGGCGGTGTCTTCAAAGACCAGATCATCACGAAGACGGATCCCAAGGGTCGCTCCGCCTTTCAACGTCACAATGAGGCTTGCATGTTCAATCGTGTCGCCCAAGGCCCCGTGCGGATAGCGGCCTGTCGGGCTGCCATATTCGGCCGAAACGATGTCGGCAGCCTGCACTGTGCTAACCCCAAACGCGGCCAGCAACAGGCAGGTCGGATAGAGGGCGCGGCGGGCCATGTGCTGCCAAAGGCGCGACAGTTGGTGCCGCGCCTTGCCCGGCATCAGATCTGCTTTTCGGGCATGAAGACTTTCAACCCGTCCAGCGCATCGGACACTTTCAGCTGACAGGTCAGGCGCGACCGGGCCGGATCGGGCGCGTATGCAAAATCAAGCATGTCTTCTTCCATCGCATCGCGCGCGGGCAGCTTTTCCACCCAATCGGCATCAACGTAGACATGGCAGGTTGAGCAGGCACAGGCGCCGCCGCAATCGGCCTCAATCCCAGGAATGCCGTTGTCACGCGCGCCTTCCATTACGGTCAACCCATTGGCCACATCCACCACATGTTCAGTGCCGCCAAATTCCACATAAGTGATCTTCGCCATGTCCCGCCTCTTTGCGCCGTAGATTTTGCGTTGTCTAGCTCAGGATTTCACAAGCTTCCAGCCCTTACTGTTGCGCCGGGCCACGTTCTGCACGACAGTGAGACACATCAGGCGACGTTGGAGGGGCGGCATGACGATCAAAGTTATCGGCACAGGCTTTGGCCGTACTGGCACAGATTCGATGCGTGAAGCCTTGACGATCCTTGGGTTCGGACCGTGTCATCACATGGTTGAAGTTTTACCCTATCGGGAAAGAAAGCAGCTTTGGCGCGACCGGGCGGCGGGCCTCAACCCCAGCTGGGAGCAGCTGTTTGATGGTTTTTCTTCCTGCGTCGACTGGCCGTCAGCCGCTTATTGGCCCGAGTTGATCGAACACTACCCCGACGCAAGGGTGATCCTGACCTGGCGCTCGGCGGAAAGTTGGTGGGCCAGTTTCGAAAAGACCATCTTGCCTCATCTGCTGGCTGACACGGAAACCGAAGCGACGGCCCCGGGCAGCCAGATGATTGCCGAGCGGGTGTTTGGGGGGCGGCCCGCAGACCGGGATCATGCGATCAAAATCTATGAGGCGAATGTCGCGGCGGTCAAAGCGACGGTGCCTGCAAGTCGGCTCTTGATCCACAGCCTTGGCGATGGCTGGATACCGCTTTGCGCCCATCTGGGTGTGCCCGTGCCCGATATCCCCTATCCGCAACGCAATTCTGCAAAAGGGTTCGACGAGCGGATCGCAGAGCTTGAAGCGTCCGCCAAGCCTTAAGCCAAGCGGGTTATCGGGTTTGCGTTACAGCACATATGTTCTATATATGTTCTCATGTTGAATGACTACACACCGCACCAAGACTGGCCCCGCCCACCCGCGGCCTTGCCCCATGCCCGCCTGTGCGAACCGCCTGGCGGGGCGATGGTGACGGTGGCGGGGCTGGTTTTGGTACGACAGCGCCCCGGCACCGCCAAAGGTGTAATTTTTCTCACGCTGGAGGATGAGACCGGGGTGGCCAATATCGTGGTCTGGGCCAAGACATTCTTGCGGTTTCGCCGCGCTATCATTGCGGGGCGGCTCTTGCGGGTCACGGGTCGGCTGCAGCGCGACAATGAGGTGGTCCACATCGTGGCCGACAAGGTTGAGGATATCTCTGACATGCTCGACCTGCTGCTCACCGATCCGCCGGATCTGATCGATCCGGGTGGCGCCAACGCTGAGGGTGCTGAGGTTTGAACGGGCGCATCGGACACAGACCGTGCAAATTCCAACAATCTAACTGTAATTTCCTACGCGGCAGGCCGACGGCCCCGCTATAAGGCCCTTCTGTACCCGAAGGAGCCTGATCCAAAATGACACGCCATCCGCTATACGGCGCGGGCCTTGCCGCCTTGGGTACGCTGGTTTTGACACCCGATACGCTCTTCATGCGCTGGTCAGGGATGGACGGGTTCGCCATGGTTGCCTGGCGCGGCATACCCATGGGGCTGTTGCTGATCGGACTTTGGCTGATCACTGAGCGCACAAAGCTGCGCGCGGGGTTTGCCGCCCTTTGTGCCCCCGCCGGGATCGGAGTGATTTTGTGCCACGGAACCAACGCGGTTCTCTTTGGTCTTGGCATTGCTATCGCACCGGTGCCTGTTGTGCTTTTCGGTGTGGCGACGGTGCCGGTCTTTGCAGCCTTCTTCGGCTGGGCTTTCGCGGGTGAACCGGTGGGCCGTTCCACCGGAGTAGCGACTGTTGCAGTTCTTGGCGGCATCGGTCTTGCCGTCTTTGGGCGATCAGCCGAAGGGATTGATCTGAATGCATCGGCCGTGCTTGGGGCGTTGGCAGGCTTGGGTGTGGCCGCCGCACTTGCGATGAGTTTCGTCTTGATCCGCAAAGCACGCGATCTGCCGATCTTGCCGGCAATCGGGACCGGCGCGTTGCTATCGGGGCTTATCGGCTTTACGCTGGCCAGCCCCGGAACCCTTCTGAGCGGCAATCTCTGGGCCATTGCGCTGACCGGAATGGTGATCCTGCCCGGCTCGTTCATCTTGCTGAGCATGGCCACGCGCCACACGACGGCAACTGTTGTCAGCCTGCTGATGCTGCTCGAAACCGTGCTGGGGCCATTCTGGGTCTGGCTAGGGGCTGGCGAGGCGGTCACTTTTCCGATGATCGCAGGCGGGGGAATTGTTGTGATGAGTCTGTGCCTGTATTTGCTAACAGCCAGCCGCTCAACCCAAACCTGACATCTGCTCACACATGCAAAAAACGCCCCCTTTTGAGGGGCGCTTTATTACGTTTTACGGGCCAGAAAGGCCTATTCGATCGAAAGCGCCACGAAACGCGGGTCGCCGCCACGGCGGATCAGCAACAACAGTGACTTTCGCCCTGCGTCTTTCGCTTCGTCAATCCGGGCTTCAAACTGGCTGATATCTGCCACCTTCTGCTGTCCGGCTTCGGTGATCACATCGCCAGAGCGCAGGCCTTTGCCGAACGCTTCGCTGGTTTCGTCAATTTTGGTGATCACAAGACCATCGGTTCCGGCTTCGACCCCAAGCTGCTCGCGCTGCTCATCTGTCAAAACGCCCAGCGTCATGCCCAGCACATCTGACAAGACCGGATCAGACGGTTTAACCGACACCGGGATGGTTTCACCTTCTGCCACTTCGCGGCGGCCAAGCGTGATCAGCAGCGTCTGGCTTTTGCCCTCGCGCAGGACCACCACGCGCACGGCCTTGCCGACTTCTGTATCAGCCACCTTGCGAACCAGTTCCCTTGTGTCCTTCACCTCGGTTCCGTCGAACGAGGTGATGACATCACCGGACAACAGGCCGCCATCCTTTGCCGGGCCGTCAGGTACATCGGTGATCAAGGCCCCCTTGGCCTCGGCCAGACCAATCGCTTCGGCCACATCAGGCGTCACATCCTGAATGCGCACACCAAGCCAGCCACGCCGGGTTTCGCCGAAGTCACGAAGCTGGGCGACAACCTTTGAGACCACGTTCGACGCCATGGAAAAGCCGATGCCGATGGATCCGCCATTGGGGCTAAGGATTGCCGTGTTCACCCCGATCACATCGCCGTCCATATTGAAGAGCGGGCCGCCCGAATTGCCACGGTTGATGGCGGCATCGGTCTGGATAAAGTCGTCATAAGTGCCCGAAAGTTCACGGTTGCGGGCCGATACGATCCCGGCTGAAACGGAAAAGCCCTGCCCCAGCGGGTTGCCCATCGCCATCACCCAATCGCCCACGCGCATCACGTCGGAATTGCCGAAATTCACGAAGGAAAGCGGCACATCGCTTTCGACTTTCAACACCGCAATGTCGGTTTTAGGATCTGTGCCCACAAGTTTCGCATCCAGCGTCCGGCCGGAAAAGAATTCGATAGAAATCTCGTCCGCGCCTTCGATGACATGGTTATTGGTGACGATGTAGCCATCTTCCGAAATCACAAAGCCAGAGCCCAGCGCATTGGAGCGGCGCGGGCCGCGTGGTGCGTTAGGGTTGCCAAACTCGCGAAAGAAATCTTCGAACGGTGAGCCTTCTGGTACGATCGGTGAATCCTGCGCTGGCGCAGCAATGGTCGTCGTTGTCGTGATATTGACAACAGAAGGGCTGATGCGCTCAGCCAGATCGGCAAAGCTTTCCGGCGCGGCGCGCGCAGCGGCCGGAATGGCTTGCAACAAGGCCAGCGCAAGGGCCAGCATCAAAGCCAGGATCAGTCCCGCCCCTGTCTGAGGCCTTGTGCGGGATGTTTGAAGTGTGATTGCCTGCGGTTTCACTTTATACTCCCTTAAATCTGCTGCAGTCGGCGCATTGCCTTTTGGCATCTGCCGACCAGCACATATGCATTATTGACGTAGGGCGCGCGGCGCTCAAGTCAAACCCTCTCGCGGGCGCTCAACTGGATGTGATCGGTGCACCCATGGTTTTGCGTGATTGTCACAGCCTCAAAGCCGTACCGCAAGCCAAATGAGCGCGACACCCAGCGCAATTGCGCCCAAACCCAGACTGCGCCGGGCTTCAACAGACATACGCCGGATCATATCCAGCAGCATATCCAAACGCGAAGGGGCCAGTGCAAGCACCAGCCCCTCCACTGTAAACACCAATCCGATAGCCAGCAAAAGCAACGCAACCGGTCCCATGGATCAAGGCGCGTCTGGCGTTTTCAGATAGTCAAAGAAATCACTGTCGGGGGCCATGACCATGGTCGAGTTCCCGGCCAGAAGGCCAGTGCGGTAGGCAGCGAGTGACCGGTAGAAGTTGAAGAACTCGGCATCAGCACCGTACGCCTCGGCAAAGACCGCGTTGCGGCGGGCGTCGGCCTCACCGCGAATGATCTCGGCCTGGCGCTGCGCGTCTGACACCAGCTCCACCTTGGTACGGTCCGCCTGGGCGCGCACGCGCTGCGCTGCTTCGTTGCCGCGTGCCACTTCGTCGGCAGCTTCGCGTTCCCGCTCGGCACGCATCCGCGCAAAGGTCGCATCAAGGTTTTGCTCAGGCAGGTCGGTCCGCTTCAGCCGCACGTCGATGATCTCGACACCCAAGGTCGATGCCTCAGCGCGCGATGCATCACGGATCCGGGTGGCCAATGACGCACGATCCGACGACAAGATATCGGACGATGTGACCGAACCCAGAACTTCGCGGGTCTGAGCACGCAAGATCGTATCGATGCGGTTTTCGGCCAAGGCCACACCGCCGGCACCAACGGCCTGCCGGAACCGGCGAACGTCGACAATGCGGTAGCGCGCAAAGGCATCAACCACCAAGCGGCGGTCATCCAGCGGCGTGATTTCCAACGGCTCCACGTCACGGCCCAGAATGCGGTCGTCATATGTGACAACATCCTGAATAAGCGGGACTTTGAAATATAACCCGGGGTCTTCACGCACGGCCTTGATCTGGCCGAACTGAAGCACCAGCGCTTTTTCTCGTTCATCGACGATGAAAATCGAGGACATGAAAGCGGCAATCGCCATCACAATGACGGGCAAGATCAGTGTTGCGCGGTTCATCAGTTTGTCTCCCCGGTCGATTTGCGGCCAAGTTCATTCAGGGGAAGATAGGGAACGACGCCCTGCCCACCTTGATTCTCATCGATGATAATCTTGTCAACGCGGCCCATCACGACCTCCATCGTTTCAAGATACAAACGCTTGCGGGTCACTTCAGGGGCCTTTTGGTATTCAGTCAGAACTGCGGAAAAGCGGCTTGCTTCACCTTCAGCCTGATTGACGACCTGAGCGCGGTAGCCTTCCGCCTCTTCCAGCACCTGCGCGGCTTGACCGCGCGCACCGGCCAGAACCGTATTGGCATAAGCGTCTGCTTCCTTTTGCAAACGGTCGCGCTGCTGTTCGGCAGATTGCACGTTCTTAAAGGCCTCGATCACCTCACGTGGCGGGTCGGCGCGGTCAAAGTTGACGCGAACGACATTCAGACCACTATCGTAGCTATCGAGCGTGGTTTGCACCAACTCCTTCAGCCGCTCGGCAATCGCCCCCCGATCCCGGTTCAGGATCGGTGCGAGCTGCGATTGCGCTATGATTTCACGCATCGACGCTTCGGCGACGGAATTGATCGTCAGCTCAGGATCACGCAAATTGAACAGGAATTTTTCCGGATCATTGATGTTCCAGACAACCTGCACATCGATATCCACAATGTTCTCATCGCCCGTCAGCATCAACCCGCTGTCGCCAGAACCGCCGCGTCCGACACCGATATCTTCGGTCCGTTCCGGCGTGACCGGAATCACGTTCGCTGTGACAAATGGCCAAGGTGCGAAGTTCAGGCCCGGCTCTCCGATAGAAGAGAACTTGCCCAAGAAGAGTTCAACCGATTTTTCTTCCGGTTTGATGGTGTAGAATGACGCAAAGCTCCAAACCAGACCGGCCGCAATCGCGGCAATTCCGAAAGTAGCGGGTGTCAGCATCGGGCCAGTTGGTCCGCCGCCGCCGTTAACCGGGCCCCGGCCACCGCCACGCCCGCCCATCAGCACTTTCAGCTGGTCGGCGCCTTTTTTCATGATTTCTTCGATCTCGGGGATCTGGGGGCCATCACCAGGGCGACGCCCGCCCCGATTGTCCTTGTGATCGTCGTCATCGCCGCCGTTTGATCCGCCGCCGCCCCATGGGCCTCCGCTTCCAGACATCAGGCAAGTTCCCCCTCAAAATAGTTTCTCATTACGTTATATCCCAACTGGTCTTTTTTGCGCGAAAATCAAGCGGTACGCACCGGTTTTCGCATTGTGACCAACTCTTCCGCCATCACCGGATGAACGGCGACGGTGCGGTCGAAATCCTCTTTCGTAGCCCCCATCTTGATGGCAATCGCCGCAAGCTGGATCATTTCGCCGGCTCCGGGTGCCACGATATGGCAGCCCAGCACCTTGCGCGTCTCGGTGCACACGACAATCTTCATCATGACCCGGTCGGCACGGCCTGCAAAAGCCGATTGCATCGGGCGGAAGGATGTCGCGTAGACTTCAATCGGGCGTTCGTCGCGCGCAGCTTCCTCAGTCATGCCGACAGTGCCGAATTCGGGCTGCGTAAAGACGGCGCTGGCCACCAGATCATGATCCGCTTTGGTGGGCTTGGCCCCAAAGATCGTGTCAGCGAAGGCATGGCCTTCTCGGATCGCAACTGGCGTCAGGTTGATGCGGTCGGTGACATCGCCCACCGCAAAAATCGAGGGCACGCCGGTCTGCGACCATTCATCCACCTTCACTTCGCCCTTGCGCCCAAGTGTGACGCCCAGCGCCTCAAGCCCCAACCCGTCGGTATTGGGCACCCGGCCCGTGGCATAGACCACGGCCTCATAAGTTGCTTCGCGCCCGTCGGTGGATTTGACCCAAGTGCCGCCAGATACCGCTTTCATCTCAAGCACATCAGTGCCCAGATGCAGGTTCACGCCATTGTCGCGCATCAACTCGGCGATATGACCACGCGCCTCGCCGTCAAAGCCGCGCAAGATCTGCTCACCGCGGTAATACTGGGTCACCGAAACGCCAAGCCCGTTGAGGATGCAGGCGAATTCGCATGCAATAAAGCCACCACCAACGATCAGCACCGATTTCGGCAGCTTTTCCATTTTAAAGATATCATTTGAGGTCATTGCTCCGGCCCCGGCCGCAACTTCGGGCACAAACGGTCTGCCACCTGTGGCAATGAGGATATGCTTGGCCGTCACCGCTTCGCCTGTGGCAAGCCGCACAGTATGCGCATCCTCAACCACAGCGCGGCAATCATGGATCGTGACGTTGGCCCCGGTCAGGCCCGCGCGGTAAGCCGCCTCAAGCCGGTCAAGCTCGGCATCCAGCTTGGCACGAAAGGCGCTCCAGTCAAAACCGCCCGCCTTTACGTCCCATCCATAGCTTTGCGCATCTTCCATCGCGGCGCGGTAGGAGGATGCAAAGACCATCAGCTTTTTTGGAACACAGCCCCGGATGACGCAGGTGCCACCCATGCGGTATTCTTCGGCGATTGCCACTTTGGCCCCGTATTCGCCACTTGCGATCCGCGCGGCACGGACGCCACCGGAACCACCACCGATGACAAAAAGATCGTAGTCAAAGGCCATGACGCCCCTTCCCTTGCCTGCTCACTCGCCCAGATCGGCAAAGAGATTTTCGGTTTCGGCGAATTCAACCCGGCCGTGCTCAACAGACCCGGTGCTGATATCGCGCGTCTCGTGGCGTCCATCGCCATAGCCGATGATCACCCGATCACAAATATCGATGAAAAGCCCGTTTTCAACCACACCCGGCACCTGATTGAGCACGAGCGCCAATTGCCGTGCGTTGCCGATGCGCCCCAGATGCAGATCCAGGATCCGGTTGCCTTCATCGGTGACCAGCGGTCTGTCGCCATTCATACGCAACGTCACTTCGCGGCCCAGCACATCAAGCGAGACCATGATTTCTTCGATCAGCGCCTTTGAGGTCTGCCAGCCAAAGCCGATCACTTCAACGGGCAAGGGAAAGGCGCCAAGTTGGGCCACTTCTTTGCCCGCGTCGGCGATCACGATCATCTGGTCCGAGGCGGTGGCCACAATCTTTTCTTGCAAAAGCGCAGCCCCGCCACCTTTGATCAGATTCAGATCGGGGTCGAATTCATCCGTGCCATCGATTGTCAGATCCAGCCAGCGCGCCTGATCCAGCGTGATGACCTCAATTCCCTCTGCACGTGCCAGTTCGGCGGTACGGGTCGACGTGGGAACACCGGTGACCTTCAGCCCCTCTTCGCGCACCCGCTGACCAAGGCAACGCACCATCCATGCGGCAGTTGAACCGGTGCCCAGCCCCAGCCGCATTCCGTCTTCGACAAAATCCACGGCACGTTTGGCGGCCACGAATTTCGCAGTCTCGATAGGGGAAAGCGGGGTGGACATGGTGATCTCCGACTTAGGCGCGCCCCGGTTATAGGAAAGAAGGCGGCCCGGCGCGAGGGGCAAATCGCCCGTATTGCGCGGCTTTTTCATCTTCGCATGGTGGGCCGGGCGGCAAACCGGGGTGTTGGCCCCCTCCCCGACCTTCACGGTGACCTGAGTTGAATTGCGCGCGCGGCCATCTGGCACGTCTCCCGCCAATCCCCTCTTGAGTACATCAAGCTCCGCAGGAACCGCCCAGAATGGTCGTATTTTGACACATGTCATTTCATTCATGGTCCGATATTCCACCCAAAGATGGAGACTGCGCATGTATCTTCTGCACTATGCCCCCGACAATGCCTCGCTCATCGTGCGTCTGGTGCTCGAAGAGATGGGTTTGGCGTACAAGACATCCCTGGTGGACCGCGCGCGCCGCGCGCAAGACAGCGCCACGTATCGCCGCCTGCATCCAAACGGGCTGATCCCGGTGCTTGAAACCCCGGATGGTCCGATTTTTGAAACAGCCGCCATTATGTTGTGGCTGAGCGAATCCCAAAATACCCTTGCCCCGGCGCCGGGCACGTCTGAGCGTGCACCCTTTTTGAAATGGCTTTTCTTTACCTCAAACAGTTTCCATGCAGACATCCGCCTGCATTTTTATCCCGACCAGCACGCAGGCTCATCCGAGGCCGTGCCAGCCTTTGCAGCCACCACCCGCAACCGGGTTGCCCATCATCTGCAGAGCCTTGAAACGATGGCGGCCGAGCGCCCTTCATGGTGCAGCCCGGACACGCCGTCGGTTATGACCTACTATCTTTCGTGCCTGCTGCGCTGGTTGGCGCTGTATCCAAAGGCCGAGGCCGGCTGGTTTGATCTGTCCGGCTATCCGGCCCTGTTTGAGCTTGCCAACGCGATGGAGATGCGCCCGGCCGCGATCAATGCAGCTCTTGCGGAAGGTCTGGGGCATACAATATTTACGGCACCAACCTACGCCGCCCCCCCGGAAGGCAGTGCAACGTGACGATTTGCAGCCGGGAATGTCGGTTTCCGGCTGTGTCTGCCTGCCTGTTCGCGCCATAAGAAGCCCACACAATACGGAAGTGTCCGATGTATATTTTGCAAGCCGTGCCCGACTTCGCCTCACTCCCGGTACATATCGTGCTTGAGGAGTTGGGCGTGCCCTATCAGCTCAACTTGCTGGATTTTGATGCCGGTGATCTGGACAAGCCTGCCCACCGTGCGATCCATCCGTTCGGTAAAATCCCCGCCTTGCAAACCCCCGATGGGCCGATGTTTGAAACGGCGGCTATTTTGCTTTGGCTCGCGGACCGGCACGGTAAACTGGCCCCTGCGGTTGATGCAGAGGATCGTGCCGCTTTTCTCAGCTGGTATTTCTTCACAAGCTATTCGCTTCACACCGGGATGATGGAGCTTGTGCATTCTCACAAACCGGCAGGTGAGGGTTCGGCCCGCGCAGTGGCTGAGATTGCGCAGGCGCGTCTGTGCGATCAGCTTGCCATTTTGAACGACATGGTTGCGACCCGGCAGCCGGAATGGCTATCACCCAACGCGCCGTCGATCCTTGGCTATTACCTCGCGACGCTCCTGCGGTGGATGAAGGCCTTTCCGTCATTCGCCGATCTGTCCGTTGACACCGCAGCCTATCCTGCACTCCACGCCATTCTCTGCGCCCTTGAAATGCGCCCCGCCGCGATCCGCGCTGCAACCAAAGAAGGGCTGACAGGCCACTTCTTTTCTGACCCAGAGGTTGAGTAACCCCCATGTTTTTGTCCGTATTCGACATGTTCAAAGTGGGCGTCGGCCCCTCCTCGTCCCATACCATGGGGCCGATGGTCGCCGGCGCGCGGTTTTTGGACCTTTTGCGCGCCTCGCCCTTCCATGCACATGGGCTGAAAGCCTCGTTGCACGGATCGCTCGCCTTCACAGGCAAGGGCCATGCGACAGATCGCGCCACGATCCTTGGGCTGGCCGGTTTTGCGCCAGACACCTATGACGCCGCGCGTGCAGAAAGCGTGCTGGCCGAGATTGCCCAGACCGGCACAATCACCCCGCCGGGCCTGTCAGCGCTGAAATTCGCGCCAGAGACCGACCTGCTGTTCGACTACGGCCCGCCGCTTCCGGGCCATGCCAATGGCATGATAGTGATGGCCACCGATGCGCAAGGCGATGTGATCTTGCAAGAAACCTATTACTCGATCGGTGGCGGCTTTGTGCTGACCGAGGCCGAGCAAAGCGATGGGGCAAAAGTTGCAGCCAAACCTTCGGGCTGCCCCTACCCGTTCCAAAACGCAGCCCAAATGCTGGAAATGGCCGCCGCATCAGGCAAAACCATCGCCCAGATGAAACGCGCGAATGAGCTGCATTTCCGCTCCGCTGCTGACCTTGACCAAGGCATGGCGCGGATCTGGGACGTGATGAATGACTGTATCGACCGGGGGCTTGCGACCGACGGCATCTTGCCCGGCGGACTAAAAGTGCGCAGACGCGCCATGGCGATCCATCATGCGCTGAAGGCCGAGGCGGGCATGAACCTGACAGCACCTCATGTGATCAACGACTGGATGTCGACCTATGCGATGGCCGTGAACGAGGAAAATGCGGCCGGTGGGCAGGTGGTGACCGCCCCCACAAACGGCGCCGCCGGCGTGCTGCCCGCCGTGATCCGCTACTGGCTTGATCACGTGCCCGGCGCGTCACGTTCCAACATCGGCGATTTCCTTCTGACGGCCGCCGCCATCGGCGGTATCGTCAAAACCAATGCCTCGATCTCTGGCGCGGAATGCGGCTGTCAGGCCGAGGTTGGCAGTGCAGCGGCGATGGCAGCGGCAGGGCTGGCAGCCGTGCTTGGCGGCAGCGTGGAACAAGTTGAAAACGCAGCAGAAATCGCACTGGAACATCACCTGGGCATGACCTGCGATCCGGTCAAAGGGCTGGTGCAGGTACCCTGCATCGAACGCAACGGTCTGGGCGCGATCAAGGCGGTATCCGCCGCCTCACTTGCCCTCAGAGGGGATGGCCAGCATCTGGTACCGCTCGATGCCGCGATTGAGACGATGCGCCAGACAGGACGCGACATGCATGAGAAATATAAAGAAACCTCGCTCGGCGGGCTTGCGGTCAATATCCCAAACTGCTGAACAGTGTTGCCGTCACAAACGTCCAGTCACTCAGGCTTGCCCGTGTTCGGCGCAGAAAATGGCTGTGCCAATTGCATGCAGAAAACCGCGCGCGTAGTCTGATACGACATGCGTCCCGATCGCCCCCTTCTTGGCATAACCCTTATGCTTGGCTTTTGCCTTTTTGCGCCCATCGGGGACGCAATGGCCAAAGTGCTTGGCGCGCGGATCCCGATGTTGGAGCTGGTGGCGGCGCGGTTTGGTGTTCAGGCGGTTATACTGGTTCCGCTGATTTATGCGCAGGGCAATGCCATTCGCATGAGCGGCAGAGTCTTTCGGCTGACGATCCTGCGCACCGGTCTTCATATCATCGGCATCGGGGCGATGTTTCTGTCGTTGCAATTTCTGCCCTTGGCGGATGCCGTGGCAATCGCCTTCGTTATGCCATTCCTCATGTTGCTGTTGGGGCATCTGGTGCTGAATGAAACCGTCGGCAAGCATCGGCTGGGTGCCTGCGCAGTAGGTTTTATCGGCACCCTTTTGGTGATCCAACCGAACTTTGCAGCAATTGGGGCACCAGCTCTCTTGCCACTGTTGGTGGCCGTTGTCTTTTCGCTTTTCATGCTGATAACCCGGCAGATCGCAAAGGAAGTTGGATCTGTGACGCTTCAAGCCGTGTCCGGCCTCATGGCCTCGGCCCTGCTGTTTCCGCTGCTGGCCCTAAGCTCAGGAACCGGAATTGCCGCCCTTGACCCGATCTGGCCCCAAAACGGTGATCTGATGCTGATGTTGGCACTCGGTGTTACAGGGACAGTTGCACATCTGTTGATGACCGGATCACTGCGATACGCGCCAACGTCCACTCTGGCCCCGATGCAATATCTGGAAATACCTGTTGCGACATTGATCGGCTGGATCGTGTTTGGGCACCTGCCAAACGGATTGGCTGCGCTTGGAATTACCATCACCATCGTCGCCGGGCTCTATATAGTCAGGCGCGAACACGGGCTGTCACAACAAAGCAATTGATCCAGTTCGGCCGTCAGCCGCATCGCTGTCGGCTACCGCTGCCCCACCTGAGCGAGTTAGGCGCAGGTCGGGTGCAAACACTTCCATGCCACGAGGTCCGAGAAATCTTCTGAAAACTTTGCCACAAAGCGTCGCTTTCGCAGTGGACGCGCGCTTTGCACCAAGATAGCGCAAAGACATGAGTTCCCCTGACCGCATATTGCCCGGCGTGGCGTTGATGATTGGCTTTTGTATCAGCGCACCGCTGATCGATGTGGCGTCGAAACTGGCCGCCCAAGCTGTGCCGGTCGGGGTGATCGTGTTTGGGCGCGGTATCGTTCAGGCGGTGCTGATGCTGCCTTTCGTGCTCGGCATGGGGCTGTCGCTTCGGCTCAGCGCGCGGGGGTTTGGGCTGGCCAGCCTGCGCGCCCTTCTTCTTGTGATTTCCACATATTGCTTTGTGGCCGCGGTGCGCGTGATGCCGATTGCAGATGCGCTGGCCATCGTCTTTGTAGAACCCTTCGTGATCTTGCTGGCGGGCAAGCTGCTCTTTGACGAGCAGGTAGGGCCACGACGGCTTGGCGCCTGTGCGGTTGGCTTTATCGGCTCGCTTTTCGTGATCCAGCCTTCATTCGTGGCCTTCGGGGCTGTGGCGCTTTTCCCGCTGGGCACGGCATTTGCCTTTGCGGCTTATATTCTTGTGACACGGGCGCTGTCGCGTGACAGCCATCCGGTGGCAATGCAGTTTCACACGGCAGCCCTTGGCGCGCTCATCTGTATTCCGCTTTTGTGGATAGGCACGTCCGCGGATATTCCCTCGATCAGCTTTGCACTGCCCGAAGGGATCTTCTGGCTCTGGGTTTTCTGTGTCGGCCTTGCCTCTGCCATCAGCCATTTGTCCATGACCTACGCGCTAAAATTTGCACCGTCATCCACACTGGCACCGCTTCACTATCTGGAAATCGTCACAGCCACATTGCTCGGCTATCTGATCTTTCAGGATTTTCCCAATCGGCTGACATGGGTCGGGATCAGCATTATTGTGGCATCAGGCCTTTATGTGATTTACCGCGAACGGCAGGTGGCCCAGGCCGAAAAGCTTACAACCGGGGCTGCTGTGTCAACGCTGCGATAGCTGCCTCCAGACATGCGCGCGGCAATGCCACAAGCATCCGATCTGCTGTGAACTCCAATGTCACGGGTCCTGTTGCTCGGTTAGACGTACCAACACGGCCGTCCGGCGCAAACTCAATCCCGTCAATTGGCCAGAAAAGCCCGACCGACCGGCCTTGAACCGGCCCCATCGGAAACAACGAAACGCGCGTGCCAGGCTCTACATCCAGAACCAACTGGCGCGGCGCGAGAAAGATCACGTCGTCACTGCCCAGCACCAGACAGCGACAATGGGGATAGCGCACCAAAACTGTGAACACCGACAACAGGTGGTCGATACGCGCGCCGGTAAACCCAACTGCCAGAATGAATGGGGCCGCAATCCGGCTCAAACATTTCTCAAAATCTGTGCTGTCTTGCTCATTTATTCGCCAGATCCGCGCTTGGGGAATCGCATCCAGCGTCTGTGGTGTCACCGAATCCATGTCGCCGATCACTATTTCTGGCAAAAAACCCGCCAAAACGGCCATATTCGCGCCACCATCGGCCGCTACGAGAAATGGAGCAATCGTAAGGGCTTCCTTTACGATTTCGGGCGAGGACTCTCCTGAGCCCACGAGTGTGACTGATACCTTTGACTGGACAACGTATTCTGACATGGCAGTATTGATGGCGATTAAGGCGGGCAAACACAATCTCGGCCTGAAAAAATCCTTCTTTTTACCCTGTTTTGTTCACGCTTCCGAACCAGTCATCAGCCAAACTGCAATGGCAGGCACAAGCAGAAAGCGAGCGTTCCATGGTCGGTTCGAGTAAAATACTGACGGTATCCTACGGCACGTTCTCTTGCACCCTGGAAGGGTTTGATGAGCCGTTTTCGACGATGAAAGCCATCGCCGAATACTTCCGCGATCTTGCCGCCGAAGACCGTTATTTTGGCGCCGAGCCGCCTACGCCCGATGCCGAGATGCTGCACCGGATCGCCGAACGTGAAATTCAGCGCCGTGTCGATACAAAGATTTCCGAAACCGGCATCGTGATGCGGGCAGAACTCACGGAGCCCCCGACGGCTGCGCCGTTCGCTGCAGCCGCGCTTGATGAGGCCGCACCACAGCCAAGCGCGATGCCTGCCCCGGAAAGCGACATGCCAGCAGATGTGAGCGAGGCAGTCCTTGAGCCGCCGGCAGAGGCTCTACCGGAAATGGACGTCGCAGAGGCGCCTGAAACGGCTGACTTCGGCATGGAAGATTCACCGATAGATCCGTTCGTCGAGGATGAAGATATCTCCGCGCCGCACGCCGCATTTGACGCTGACCCGACAGATATGGCACCACCGCACGCCGCGCCCGAAGGCGACAGCATTGCCGCCAAATTGATGCGTATCCGCGCCGTTGTCGCAGCCGCGCGTACCACGACCAAACCAGACACCGGACTAAGTGAAGTGACAGATCAGGTCTATGAAGAAGACCTGACGTCAGACTTTGTGGCACCCCCGCCCGCTGATGATTTCGGCTTTGCGCTGGAGCTGGATGACAACATGCCAGCCCCCCGCGTTTTGGACGATGGCGATGCCATTCAGGCGGTCGCGGCCACCGATGAACGCGACCGGCCCGAACAAGAAACAGCGCCCTCCGCGTCTGAGCCGGAGGCAAGCACCGCAGAATCCGAAAGCGCCATGTCCCGCATTCTCGCGGCCGAAGAACATCCGGCGTCTGACTGGAACGACGATGAAGATATGATCGCGGCCCCGGTGTCAGAGATGCGTTTTGACGTCGCAGACGAAGACGCAGTTGAAGCGGAGCCGCATGACGACGATGTCGATGCCCTTGACGAAAGCGACCTGCCCGACGATGCGCTGGATACGGCCCTGTCCGAAGATCAGTTTGAGGACGAAAGCGATTTAGACAGCTTCGATGATGCGGAAGATGAACCCGAAATATCGGCAGACGCTGCCGATATGGACGGTGACACAGCAGACGAGGATGCAGAGATACTGGCAGGCATCGGTGCCGTCATCGGCAACACAGGGCTTTCCGCCGACGCAGAAGACGAACTGCTGCGTGAATTGGCAGAAGTCGCGCGCGACTCGCGGCGCGGCAGCCATGAGGGCCGGACAATTCTGGAAAACAACCCAGCCGATGGAAACGGCGCTGTCGAACGGCTGATGCATGAGGCGAAGTCAAAGCTTGAAGGCGATGAAAATCGTCGCCGCTTTTCGGCAATCTCCCACCTTAAGGCGGCCGTTGCCGCGACGGTTGCTGACCGCAAGTTAAAATCCCGCGAAAGCCCCTCTGAATCAGCGCAAGTGGCAGCGACGGATCTTGACCGGTACCGCGATGATCTGTCAAAGGCCGTACGCCCCCATAAGCCAGCGTCCGAGCAGCCCTCAACCGGCGCACGCCCATCTTCAGATCTGCAGGCAACGCCTTTGGTGCTGGTCTCCGAGCAGCGCATCGATGCGGCGCCAGACCCGCGACAGGACCACGAGGTTGTGCGCCCACGCCGGGTGAGTGTGGGCGGTGTCGAATATATCGGAACCGACGCGGAACCGGCTGGCACCGAAAGCGGCGCGCTTCGGCCGGAAGAAGCAAGCAGCTTTGCCGAGTTTGCCGACCGGCTTGGTGCTGCCAGCCTGTCCGACCTGCTCGAAGCCGCCGCCGCCTATACTGCCACCGTCGAAGGCCAGCCACATTTCTCTCGGCCCCAGATTTTGCAGAAAGTGGCGCATATGTCTGACGACGAGGACTATAGCCGCGAAGACGGGCTGCGTTCCTTCGGAATGCTCTTGCGTGAAGGAAAGATCCAAAAGATCAGCCGCGGCCAGTTCCGCATAAGCGAAGCTTCACGTTTTTATGAGTGATCCGCACCAGGCGTCACTCTACCCTCGTCCATGATCTACTTAAAAATGAGCGGCTCATTCGCCGCTCCTTTTTTTATTCGGTGATCTGCGTGCGCATCGTCACTCTTGCGCACCCGGATCTGGCTTGCCGACCCCCCGAAATACAAATCGGAATGGGACAGCCCATAAAAAGCCCAATGCCAGATAAATTGCCAGTTCCACCCAGAGCGGCTGCCGTCCGAAGCGGACATCCAGCGCATTGACCACGCTGACAGCCACCACGATATAAAGCGGCAATCCGACCAGCAAGATCAGCAGCGACAGACGTTTGCGGGCGCGGTGCGACAGCATATTGACCTCAATCCGCGAAAGGATCGGTGACAAGGATGGTATCGTCCCGTTCCGGGCTGGTGGACAAAAGCGCCACCGGACATTCGATCAGCTCTTCCACCCGGCGCACATATTTGATCGCATTGGCGGGAAGATCCGCCCAACTGCGTGCGCCTTCGGTCGATTCTGACCACCCCGGCAGAGATTCGTAAACCGGCGTGCAACGCGCCTGCTGGTCAGCAGCGGTTGGCAGATAGTCCAGCGTTTGACCATCAAGCTCATAGCCTGTGCAGATCTTCAGCTCTTCAAACCCGTCGAGCACATCGAGCTTGGTAAAGGCGATGCCATTCACGCCGCTTGTCGCACAGGTCTGGCGCACCAGAACCGCGTCGAACCAACCACAGCGGCGCTTTCGTCCGGTGACGGTGCCAAACTCATGGCCGCGCTCGCCCAGCCTTTGCCCGACGTCATCGTTCAATTCTGCCGGAAACGGGCCTTCGCCCACGCGGGTTGTATAGGCTTTGACGATGCCCAGCACAAAATCGATCGACCCCGGCCCGATACCCGTGCCCGTAGCCGCCTGCCCTGCAATCACATTCGATGACGTGACAAACGGATAGGTGCCAAAATCAATGTCCAAAAGTGCGCCTTGCGCGCCTTCGAACAAGATCCGCTTACCGGCTTTGCGTTTTTCGTTAAGGATTTTCCATACCGGGGCTGCATAGCGCAACACCTCAGGGGCGATGGCCTTCAGCTTGGCCAGCAGATCTGCGCGGTTCACTTCGGGCATTCCCAATCCGCGACGAAGCGCGTCATGATGCACCAAAAGCCGGTCCACCCGGGTTTCCAGCGTCGCAGGGTCGGCCAGATCGGCGACCCGGATCGCCCGGCGACCAACCTTGTCTTCATAGGCGGGGCCAATGCCGCGCCCGGTGGTGCCGATTTTAGCAACAGAATTCTGATTTTCACGGGCGCGGTCCAATTCACCGTGCACCGGCAAGATCAGAGGCGCGTTTTCGGCAATCATCAGATTGTCGGGCGAAATCTCAACGCCTTGCGCGCGCAGCTTGGCAATTTCTTCAACCAGATGCCAAGGATCCAGCACCACACCATTGCCGATCACGCTCAGCTTGCCGCCGCGCACGATACCAGACGGCAGCAGCGAAAGCTTGTAGACCTTGCCGTCAATGACAAGCGTATGGCCCGCATTGTGCCCGCCCTGAAACCGCGCGATCACATCCGCACGTTCCGAGAGCCAGTCGACAATCTTGCCCTTTCCCTCATCACCCCATTGGGCGCCCACGACGACGACATTGGCCATGCCTGATCCTTGCAGTTGGAAGAAAACCATAGGCCGTATAACGGGGGCGGCGGGCAGGCGAAACCGCTAAATCACCGAACCGGTTTTCGTTTCGCCCAATCATGCTCGACAATGGCGCCCCTTCTGCCCTAAAAATCTGTCAAAGCCGGGCCACCATCGTGCGCCGGTTCAGGCAAGGGGCGGATGAAGTGCTGCATTATGTGACCATCGGCTCAAATGATATTGCGCATGCTGGCCGGTTTTATGATGCCGCGCTCGCGGCTCTTGGCCTGCAACGCCGCCACAGTGACGTAAACGAATTGGGATACGCGGCACCAGACGACACAAGGTGCCGGTTCTGGGTCGTGACCCCATTCAACGACAGGCCCGCCAATGCAGGCAACGGTACAATGATTGCCCTTGCTGCCCCGTCTCGCAGCGCGGTTGATGCGTTTTACAAAGCGGCAATGGCCAATGGCGGCGGAGATGAGGGCAAACCCGGCCTGCGCGCTTACGGTGCGAATTTCTACGCCTGTTACGTGCGCGACCCTGATGGCAACAAGCTTTCGGCTGTGTGTGAAACCGAAGGCACACCCGGACAATAAAGGACCGATCATGACCTTTCTTCTGCGCTGGCTCGCCGCATTTGCGCTGCTCTCGGCAACCTACAACCCGTCCGGGTGGAGCTTTGTTCACTGGGCGCGCAGCTCTCTTTCCGATCAGATGCCGATGATCGTGCTGGCCGGGCTGATCCTTTTTGTGGGCTACGTGATCTATATGCGCGCCACATTCCGCTCTATCGGCGGGTTCGGCATGATGCTGGTTTCGGCCCTTGTGGCCGCGCTGGCATGGGTGCTGGTCGACCAAGGCCTGCTCAGGCTGGATAACCCTTCGTTGAACGCATGGCTGGGGATCCTTGCCCTGTCGGTGATTTTGGGCATCGGATTGAGCTGGAGCCATGTGCGGAGGCGGCTTTCCGGGCAGTCGGATATGGACGATGTCGGTGACTGAGGGGTTGCGGCCTGAACCGCTTGCGCCTAGATAGGCGCGTCAACGAAAAACGAAGGCCTGAGGTCCATGGAAAACGTCGTTCTTACCGTCCACCTGATCTTGGCACTTCTCCTGATCGGAGTGGTGCTTTTGCAGCGCTCTGAAGGTGGCGGGCTTTTGTCCGGTGGTGGCGGCGGTGCGATGTCGGCGCGTGGGGCAGCCAATGCGCTGACCAAGCTGACATGGGCGCTTGCGGTGGCGTTTATTTCCACCTCGATCATCCTGACGGTGCTCTCTGCTCAAAAAACCGAAGGCGGCTCTGTTCTTGACGGGTTCAGCGCGAGTGAGGCCGATGCGCCAGCCACAGCGCCCGCTGTGCCCGAGGGCGATCTGTTGCCCCCGACGACCGGTGATGCACCCGTGGCACCTCCGGCGGCAGAATAAGGCCAAACCACTACGGTTTGAGCGGCCAATAAAACTTACCACTAAACCTTGCGGTCTGGTTGCGGGCAGCTCGCGAATCTGTTATCTCTCAAATCCCGTGATGTTGTGTCCAAAACGGATGCGGCTTACCCAAGAAACTTGAGGCAATCACGGGGGCTCACCTGCCATGGCGCGTTATATATTCATTACTGGCGGCGTGGTTTCCTCGCTTGGCAAAGGGTTGGCCTCAGCCGCCCTTGGGGCACTGTTGCAAGCGCGGGGCTATTCGGTGCGGCTGCGCAAGCTTGACCCCTATCTGAACGTCGACCCCGGAACCATGTCGCCCTTTGAACATGGCGAAGTGTTTGTCACCGATGATGGCGCAGAAACCGACCTTGATCTTGGCCATTATGAGCGGTTCACCGGCGTCCCGGCCCGCAACACCGACAGCGTTTCATCCGGCCGCATTTATTCCACCGTTCTGGAAAAAGAGCGCCGTGGCGACTATTTGGGCAAAACCATTCAAGTGGTTCCGCATGTCACAAATGAAATCAAAGATTATCTGCGCATCGGCGAAGATGAGGTTGATTTCATGCTGTGCGAAATCGGTGGCACCGTCGGCGATATCGAAGGCCTGCCGTTCTTCGAGGCGATCCGCCAGTTCATCCACGAGCGCCCACGCGGTGAATGCATCTTGATGCACCTGACACTGCTGCCCTATCTCGCGGCCAGTGGCGAGCTGAAAACCAAGCCCACCCAGCACTCGGTCAAGGAACTGCAATCCATTGGCCTTGCGCCGGACGTACTGCTGCTGCGCTCTGAACATCCTATTCCCGAAAAAGAACGCGAGAAAATCGCGCTGTTTTGCAATGTCCGCAAATCCTCGGTCATTGCGGCCTATGATCTGAAAACCATCTACGAGGCGCCGCTGGCCTATCACCGCGAAGGTCTTGATCAGGCCGTGCTGGACGCATTTGGCATATCGCCAGCCCCCAAACCAAATCTGGCGCGCTGGCAAGATGTGATGGACCGCATGGTCAACGCCGAGGGCGAGGTGCGCATCGCCATTGTCGGCAAGTATACGCAACTTGAGGACGCCTATAAATCCATTGCCGAGGCGCTGACCCATGGCGGCATGGCCAACCGAACACGGGTGAAGGCCGAATGGATCGACGCCGAGATCTTTGATGCCGAAGATCCCGCCCCCTATCTTGAACGCTTTCACGCGATCCTTGTGCCCGGCGGGTTTGGCGAACGTGGCACCGAGGGCAAGATCAAGGCGGCCCAATTTGCCCGTGAAAAGCAGATCCCCTATCTGGGCATTTGCCTTGGCATGCAAATGGCGGTGATTGAGGCTGCGCGCAATGTCGCGGGCCTGGCCGATGCCGGGTCTGAAGAATTCGACCATGAGGCGGAAAAAGACGGGGCCAAAAAACGCTTCACCCCGGTTGTGTATCACCTGAAGGAATGGGTGCAGGGCAACCACAAGGTGGCGCGCAAACAAGATGACGACAAGGGCGGCACCATGCGCCTTGGCGCTTACAACGCGACACTGACGCCCGGATCGAAAGTGGCCGAAGTCTACGGCACAACCACGATCGAGGAACGTCACCGCCACCGCTATGAGGTGGACGTGAAATACCGCGAGAAGCTGGAAGAGTGCGGGCTGATCTTTTCGGGCATGAGCCCGGATGGCAAACTGCCCGAGATCGTCGAGTGGAAGGACCATCCATGGTTCATCGGTGTGCAGTTCCATCCCGAGCTAAAGTCCAAACCCTTCGCGCCCCATCCCCTGTTCGCAGATTTCGTGCGGGCGGCCAAAGAGGTGGAACGGTTGGTGTGACGGTCTCGGTTTCGCTGTGAAGAGTTCAGATATCCAATGATGCGTGCGGCCCCTCTCGTGAGAAAAAAACACGACGGCATTGGGCCAATAATACCGAATTTACGTCAATATCCTGCCAATATCCCTCTCTATGTTTCCTGATTGGAAACGAAGGATATTGACATGAAATATGTACAAGCCGTTATTTCTATTGGTTTTTTTGGCTGGCTGGCTTTCGCAGTTTTTACTGGCGCATTCCCCGGCGGTGATGGAGGTTCCTCCAAGACGCGGGCGCTTAAGTCAATGGTGGGTTCTGCGATAGACACCTATGGAGCCTTCACAACCGCATTCGGGATAGGCGTAATTGGCCTGGTCCTCGCCGGCTTCTTTCTGGTGCGCGGGCGCGAGGTTGCCGAAGACTAGTCTTCCCGGCACACTCCTTGCGCCAAATCGAACCGCCGGTAACAATCCGCGGCAGGTGACCTTCCGCTTTGCAGGCTCCGAAAATACTGCCTATATGGCACTCATGTTTGATCGTCTCCTCTCCGCCCTCATGCGGCCCGACCCCGCCCCTTTGCCCCAGCCTGACGCGCGTCTGGCGCTGGCGGCCCTGCTTGTGCGGCTCGCCCGTGCCGATGAAAACTACACCGGTCCCGAACGCGCGCGGATCGACAGTATTCTGGCCACCCGATACAATTTGCCCGCAGCAGACGCATCTGCATTGCGCGCGGAGGCCGAAGTGCTGGAGGCAGAAGCCCCCGACACGGTCCGCTTCACCCGCGCCCTGAAAGACGCGGTGCCGCATGAAGACCGGATGAGCCTGATGGAGGCGATGTGGTCCGTGGCCCTGTCCGATGATGACCGCGATGCGCGCGAAGATGCGGTGATCCGGATCACCGCCGACCTTTTGGGCATCAATGACCGTGACCGCGCCAACGCCCGCCAGACCGTTGAGACTAAAATGAAATGATCGCCAGCCTTGCGATGTATGACTGGCCGCAATTGCGGTCTGAACATGATCACCTGTGGGCGCTGATCCGTGAGGCTTTGGCCGATGAGGGCCAACCTGCCCCCGATACGCTTACCCGCGACGGCAGTTTGTGGGACATCTGGGAAAGCCCGGATCTGATCCTTGGTCAGACCTGCGGCATGCCCTACCGCACACGGCTGCACGGGCAGGTGGCGCTGGTCGGCACGCCGGACTACGCCTTTCCAGATGCACCTCCGGGCTGCTACTATTCGCAGCTGATCACCCGTGCCGATGAACCCGGTGACGTTGCTGATTTCATTGACAGAACGCTGGCCTTCAACGAGCAAGTCAGCCAATCGGGCTGGGCCGCCCCGCAAAACCACATCGCCCCCCTTCGTTTCGCACGCACCCACCAATCGGGTGCCCACCGTGACAGCGCATTGGCCGTCGCCGCCGGCCGCGCCGACATTGCAGCCATCGACGCGGTAACGTGGCGGC
>JBARVN010000201.1:0-13414 GCA_049646285.1 Albidovulum sp.
ACGACGAAGCCGTCGCCGCCGTTGTTACCCGGGCCGCACAGCACGACCGCCCGGAACGACCCCGCCTTCAGCTCCGGCCATTCCTCGAAGATCGCCTCGACGACGCCCCGCCCTGCGCGTTCCATCAGTTCCAGCCCCGTCACCTCGCCCGAAGCAATCGCGGCCTGTTCAATCGCACGCATTTGGGCGGCAGTCAGAAGCTCGGTCATGGCGTTATCCCTCAAAGTTTTCAAACCGCCCACTATTCAGGCTGACTGCACATTTTTTAGGCAGAGCCTGCAGAATCCCGCGCACACAGCCTTTTGCCAAAGCCTAGCCAATTGTGCTCGTAATGCGAAAGTGTTGACAGGGGGCAACTTGCGGAATTCGACAAGGAGTCGGCCCATGAAGAAGATCGAAGCCATCATCAAGCCCTTCAAGCTCGACGAGGTTAAGGAGGCGCTGCAAGAGGTCGGTGTTCAGGGCCTTTCCGTGATCGAGGTCAAGGGATTTGGCCGCCAGAAGGGCCATACCGAGCTTTACCGTGGCGCTGAATATGTCGTCGACTTCCTGCCCAAGGTGAAGATCGAGGTAGTGCTGGCCGATGATATGGTCGACGCCGCCATCGAGGCCATCGTCTCGGCCGCGCGCACCGACAAGATCGGCGACGGCAAGATCTTTGTCTCGCCCATCGAACAGGTCATCCGCATCCGCACCGGTGAAACCGGCGAAGACGCGATCTAACATCCGGGCCACCGGCCCGCCCACGCATTTCTCAAAAAGAAGGACCAAAGACATGAGCGCCAAGGACGTTCTCAAGCTGATCAAGGACGAAGAGGTCGAATATGTCGACGTTCGTTTCACCGATCCGCGCGGCAAACTGCAGCACGTGACGCTGATCGTCGATATCATTGACGAAGACTGGTTCGAAGAAGGCTTCATGTTCGACGGCTCGTCGATTGCTGGCTGGAAATCCATCGACCAGTCCGACATGAAGCTGATCCCCGACACGTCCTCGGTCTATATCGATCCGTTCTACGCCGAGAAAACCATCTGTATTCACTGCAATGTGGTCGAGCCGGATACAGGCGAGCCCTACAGCCGCGACCCGCGCGGCACCGCCACCAAGGCCGAGGCCTATCTGAAAGCCACTGGCATCGGCGACACCTCGTATTTCGGGCCTGAGGCAGAATTCTTCTTGTTCGACGATGTGCGCTATTCCGTATCGATGAACAAAGTCTCGTTCGAAGTTGATGCGGTAGACTCTTCATGGAACTCCGACACCCAGTATGAAATGGGCAATTCCGGCCATCGTCCGGGCATCAAGGGTGGCTACTTCCCGGTCAACCCGACCGATGCGGCGCAAGACCTGCGTGGTGAAATGCTGTCTACCATGAAGCGCATGGGCATCAAGGTCGACAAGCACCACCATGAGGTTGCGTCAAACCAGCATGAGCTTGGGATGATCTTCGGTGGTCTGGTTGAGCAGGCTGACAATATCCAGAAGTACAAATATGTGATCCACAATGTGGCCCATGCCTACGGTAAATCCGCGACCTTCATGCCAAAGCCCATCAAGGGTGACAACGGCTCGGGCATGAATGTGAACATGTCAATCTGGAAGGGCGGCAAGCCCTTGTTCGCAGGCGATAAATATGCAGATCTGAGCCAAGAAGCGCTTTACTTCATCGGCGGCATTCTCAAGCACGCCAAATCCCTGAACGCCCTCACCAACCCTTCGACCAACGCCTACAAGCGTCTGATCCCGGGCTTTGAGGCCCCGGTTCTGCGCGCCTATTCTGCCCGCAACCGGTCTGGCTGCGTTCGGATCCCATGGACCGAAAGCCCGAAGGCAAAGCGCGTCGAGGCCCGCTTCCCTGATCCGTCGGCAAACCCCTATCTGGCCTTTGCGGCGCTGCTGATGGCCGGTCTTGACGGTATCAAGAATAAGATCGATCCCGGCCCTGCTTCGGACAAGGATCTTTACGATCTGCCGCCCGAAGAGCTTGCCGAAATCCCGACCGTCTGCGGAAGCCTGCGCGAAGCGCTGGAGGCGCTGGAGGCCGATCACGACTACCTGCTGGCCGGTGACGTCTTCACCAAGGATCAGCTTGAAGGCTACATGGCGCTGAAGTGGGAAGAGGTCTACGCCTATGAGCACACACCGCACCCGGTCGAATACCAGATGTATTACAGCTGCTAATCGCACAACCGATCAACAGAAAGGGCCCCATCGCGGGGCCCTTTTCACTTGGTAAAAATCTTCGCTGGTTCGCCGACACTCATCTGGGCGTCTGATCCAAGAATTGCTTTAACCACCGTAGTATTAGTACTCCGGCGCCGGGCGCGCATTGCGGAACCCGGACGGGCTACATCCGAATTTCCTATTGAAAATCTGGGCAAAGTGCCCCGGGGCCTTGAACCCGCACCCAGCCGCAACATCTTCGACTTTTAGATCTGTGCACAAGAGCAGGTGCTGGGCCTGCCGCAGCCTGATGTCCAGATACATCTCTTTTGGGGATTGACTAAACAAGGCGTGGCAATACCGGTTCAGCGTGCGTTGCGAAATCAAAAGTTGTTCACAAATCTCGGCGATCGACTGCGGGTTATCTACACGCGCCTCTACAAATTCCAAGAATCTTTCCCCAACCAGTTCCATATCAGACGCATTTGAGTGGAACATTGTATCGCGTGGATCCGAGCCAGAAAGGCTGGGCTTAAGTATTAGCTTTCGTCGAATTCGCTTAGAAAGTTCCACCCCATGATATTGACCCAAAAAGTGCAGCAACATGTCGGTGACACTGTCCCCGCCGGAACAAACCCAAACGTGATTTGCGGTTGTGAACATCTGCTTGGAAAAGTGAATGCCCGAATAAGTATGACGAAGTGCTGAAATCTCTGTCCAATGCGCCGCACAGGCACGCCCGTCCAGAAGGCCCGTTTCGGCAATCGTCCAGACCGCAGACCCCAAGGCGCAGATCGGCGTGCCAAGGCGGTGCTGCGTTCGCAGCCAATTGATCAGCTCACGTGGTGGTGCAGTGCCGCTTGCTCGGACGCTTGAGCATACAATGATCGTGTCTGCTTCGGATATTTCACCCAAAGCTGCGGTGGCATTAATTTCTGTGCCGTTAGAGCATTTCACCAAGCCCGGCTTGGCCGATACCGGCACCGTCACATAGTGCTGCTGACCCAGTTCTTCGTTTGCATACCGGAACAACTCGGACGCCACGGCATATCCATACAAAGAGAACCGATTCGGTATGACGATAGATATGTATTTTTGCCGCGACATGGCTGGCAGATTTCCATCAGAAACTGGCCAATATCAACAAGTAAATTGCCAAAAAAGGCCTAGGATGCGATTGCAACCGCCAATGGAGAACGACAATGCCCAAGAAGCATCCAAACATTCTTCTGATTATGGCCGATCAAATGACGCCCTTCATGCTTGAGGCCTGTGGCGGTATCGGAGCAAAGACAAAGAACATGAACGAATTGGCCAAGCGGTCTGCCAATTTCACCAACACCTATACGCCCAGCCCGATCTGCGTGCCCGCGCGGTCTTGTTTTATGACCGGGCTCTATACGTCCACCACCGGCTGCTACGACAACGGCGATCCGTATCACAGCTTCATTCCAACTTTTGCGCACTACTTGACGAATGCGGGATATGAAACGGTACTGGCGGGCAAGATGCACTTTATCGGTGCCGATCAGTTGCATGGGTTTCAGCGCCGCCTGAATACAGATGTCTATCCGTCAGGTTTCATCTGGTCCTATCCATTGCCGCCTGAAGACGACGCGAATTTCAAAGCCTTTGACTTCACCCCCCAATACCTGGCCGAGAATATTGGAGCGGGCTGGTCAAAAGAGCTGCAATATGACGAAGAAACCCATTTCAGATCCCTCGAATATCTGCGCAGCGCCCCTGACCAGCCATGGATGCTGACAGTGTCCTTCACCAACCCCCACCCGCCCTACAAAGTGCCGAAGAAATACTGGGAGATGTACAAGGATGCCGACCTGCCCTTGCCAGAATACCCCGATGATATGGATGAAAAATACTCTGAATTCGACCATGCGCTCCGACGTTGGCACGGGCTCCACATCAGAGGGGCAGAAATACGTGATCCCAAAAACCTGATCGCGATGCGCCGCGGTTTTGCGGCACTTGCCCACTATGTGGACGACAAGATCGGTGAGCTTTTAGAGGTGCTGGAAGAAAATGGCTTGCGGGACGACACAATCATTGTCGTCACATCCGATCACGGTGAGATGCTTGGCGAAAAAGGCCTGATTCAAAAGCGCAGCCTTTATGAATGGTCATCTCGCATTCCGTTGTTTATCGACATCCCGGGGGCCGCACCCTGTCAGATTAATACGCCCGTCTCATTGATAGACGTTCCAGCGACGTTGATCGACATTGCAGGGCAGATCCCTGCGCAACCGCTTGAAGGCAGATCGCTGCTCAAGGCTGTCAACGGTGCCGATTTAGAGGTGGTCCCGGTCATTTCCGAATACCACGGTGAAGGCATCATGCGCCCCAGTTTCATGGTGCGTTTGGGCGACTGGAAGTATCACTACTGCCATGGCTCTGACCCGCAGCTTTTCAATCTCCGGGAAGATCCGCATGAATGGATCAATCGCGCCGGAGACCCGCATTGTCGGGACATCGAAGCCAAATTGCATGACGTGATCACCGGTGGGAATTTCGATCTGGAACAGATCAAGGCCGAGGTTTGGGATCGGCTCGCGCTCAAGCAGGTTGTGAACACGGCGATGAAAGCCAATGGAACGACGTGGGACTATACCGTCGATCAAAGTGCTGCGACACAATATGTACGCACCTAACCGCGCTCAAACATCGACGGAGATCAAAGACTAGCCAAGCCATATGTCGCGCCGCGTTTATCCGCGCTGACGTGTTCGCCCAAACCTGAAAGGCAGCCGCTCAAGGCGCGCTGCAACCGCTGGCACCGCTGTCAGTCGGTTGCATACCGGCCAGCCGTCACATCTCCGCGTTTGCTGCGAAACCGAAACCGGCCGCTCTCGGCCTCACGCTCGAATGCATAGCAGCTTTGATGTGCTGACGGCGGCCAGATCGAACAATACTGATCGCCCATAACCAACCATCGTCCTTCGCTGACACCAGCGCCTGCCTGATAGGTGGTCCCACCGCTTTTGCGAAACGTCTGACGTGCTTCGTCGTCATAAATCAGGGTGCGATCGGTAAGCGCATCCTCGATCTCTGCTCCTGTCATTGGCAGCCAGACCTCGGCGCCCAATGCTGCGGGAACAGCCAGCATAGCCGCAAAAGCCACCACACTCACGATCAATGCACGCATCGCCCCCGCCCCCTTCTTGCCAGCCCGGCGCAGGCAGTCTAGGACACCGGCAACCGCGCGACAATGGAAAGGCCCCGCCATGATCCCCCGCTATTCCCGCCCTGAAATGGTAGCCATCTGGTCGCCCGAAACAAAATTCCGCATTTGGTATGAGATTGAAGCGCATGCCTGTGATGCAATGGCCGCCATCGGCGTCATTCCAAAGGAAAACGCCGAAGCGATCTGGCGGGCCAAGGATGTCACCTTTGACGTCGCCCGCATTGATGAGATTGAGGCAGTGACCAAACATGACGTGATCGCGTTCCTGACCCATCTGGCCGAACATATCGGCGCAGACGATGCGCGGTTTGTGCATCAGGGCATGACGTCGTCAGACGTGCTGGACACCACGCTGAACGTGCAGTTGGTGCGGGCCGCCGACATATTGCTGGCCGACATGGACCGGCTTTTGTCCGCGCTGAAAACCCGCGCGTATGAACATAAGGATACGGTGCGGATCGGGCGCAGCCACGGCATCCATGCGGAACCCACGACCATGGGCCTTACCTTCGCGCGCTTTTACGCTGAGATGCACCGCAACCGGGCGCGTCTGGTCGCGGCTCGCGAAGAAATTGCCACCGGTGCCATTTCCGGCGCGGTCGGCACCTTCGCCAATATCGATCCGTCGGTCGAGGCGCATGTATGCGCCCAGCTTGGGCTAAACCCCGAACCGATTTCCACCCAAGTCATCCCCCGCGACCGTCACGCGATGTTCTTCGCAACCCTTGGCGTCATCGCAAGTTCCATCGAAAACGTGGCGATTGAGATCCGGCATATGCAACGCACTGAAGTGCTGGAGGCGGAAGAGTTCTTTTCGCCCGGCCAAAAAGGCTCCTCGGCGATGCCACATAAACGCAACCCGGTGCTGACCGAAAACCTGACCGGCCTCGCGCGTCTTGTACGCATGTCGGTGGTGCCTGCGATGGAAAACGTGGCGCTTTGGCATGAGCGTGACATTTCCCACAGCTCGGTTGAGCGCGCGATTGGGCCAGACACCACAATCACGCTCGATTTCGCCCTGAACCGGCTTGCCGGTGTCGTCGAGAAACTGGTGATCTACCCCGACAACATGTTGGCCAACATGAACAAGTTCCGCGGCTTGGTGATGAGCCAACGTGTGCTTCTTGCCCTGACCCAAGCCGGTGTCAGTCGCGAAAACGCGTACAAACTCGTGCAAAGAAACGCCATGCGGGTCTGGGAACAAGGTGCTGATTTCAAGACCGAGCTTCTGGCCGACGCCGACGTAACAGCAGCGCTCAGTCCCGCCGAAATCGAAGAAAAGTTCGACCTTGGCTATCACACAAAGCATGTCGATACGATCTTTGCCCGCGTGTTTGGCGCTTGATTTCTGGCCGGGCACCCACGCCCGGCCATTCCCACCTTGCTCGGTTTCTTGTGGGATGATGATGGCAACTGCGCGCACACAACTGCGTGAACATCGCGGCCAACATGCCAGTTTTTGTTGCCCGAACCGCACCGCAACTGGCAGACTGCCCCCCACAGGATGGAGGATGCCATGAAAACCCTGACGCTTGTACTGACCCTCGCTGCCGGTTTGGCCCCGAGTTTCGCAATGGCCCAAAGTTGTTCGCACGGCAAAAGCGCCCAGATCAGCTGCGCCGATGGCCAGAACTGGGATGAAACCACGCGCAGCTGCGTTCCAATCAGCAGCTGATCGACGCGGCGCATAAAAAAGGCAGTCTGTAAGGCTGCCTTAACCGCTTTCTGACACCCTGCCTTCGGACATCATACGGAGGCATTTGGTATGACGGCGCTTACCACAGTCGCGCGCAAACTCGACCCTGCCCTTCAATCCGCAGGCCCCTTACGCATGTCCGGTAGACAAAAGGCGGCAATAATCGTGCGGCTTTTGCTTAACGACGGCGGCACGGCTCCGATCATGAGCTTGCCCGATCACATGCAGGCGGCCCTGACTGAACAGATCGGCACGATGCGCAGTGTCGATCGCCACACGCTGCGGGCAGTGGTGGAAGAATTCATCACACTTCTTGAGTCTGTCGGGCTTTCTTTCCCAGGCGGTATCGATGGCGCGTTGAAAATGCTTAATGGTCAGATCTCTCCCACCGCCGCAAGCAAGCTGCGGCGTCTTGCCGGGGCCTCTGCCAAGGCAGATCCATGGGATCGGATCGCAGCACTTGAGCCTGAAAAACTGCTGCCCGTCCTCGGTGAGGAAAGCGTTGAGATTTGTGCGGTGATGCTCTCAAAGCTTGCGGTATCACGTGCGGCAGAACTTTTGGGAAAGCTGCCCGGCGACCGTGCGCGCCGTATCGCCTATGCAGTCAGCCAGACCGGCGATATCGATCCGGAAACTGTGCGCCAAATCGGCCTGTCGCTCGTCACCCAGCTAGAGGCGCAACCCGTCCGCGCGTTTGAGGCGGACCCGGTTGAGCGGGTTGGTGCGATTCTGAATTTTTCACCCTCCGTGACCCGCGATGACGTCTTGCAAGGGCTTAGTGAGACCGACGAAGCCTTCGCGTCGCAGGTGCGCCGCGCCATCTTTACCTTCGCAAACATCCCCGACCGGATCGAAGGGCGCGACATCTCCAAGGTGATCCGGGGCGTCGATCAGGTCACGCTGGTCACGGCCCTCGCCGGTGCCAAGGCCGAAGAGGATGCAATATCCGCCGAATTCATTCTGGCGAACATGTCCCAACGCATGGCAGCCTCGCTACGTGAGGAAATCGCCGAGCGCAGTGCCGTCAAAGACAAGGATGCCGAGGCCGCAATGACCGAAGTCATCATTGCAATCAGAGGACTGGAAACCGCAGGCGAACTGGTCTTGAAGGTCGCAGGCGAAGACGAGGAGCACTAACCACCCGTCGGGACACATGCCTAGAGCCATCGCTTGTGATCGTGCGCGCCGGGGATTATGAGTGTGCAAACAACCGTCGACGGAACATCGCGGGGCAAGGCGAATAGCGAAACCGATGAGCACCGCAACAGATCCAACACCGTCCCTGTCCGACCGGTTGATCAACGCGGCCTTTCGTGTGCTGTTGGCCGCCGCATCCTCGCTGCCCTATAAATTGCGTGTTCCGGCAGCGGGCTGGATCGTTTCACGACTTGTGGCACCCCTTGCTGGCTGGCGAAAACGCATTCGTGACAACCTGTTGCTGACCTTTCCGGATATGCCGGAAGCAGAGATCAGGCATCTGGTCCGGGCCGTCCCCGACAATGTCGGCCGCACAATGATTGAGCTATATTCCGGCCGTGATTTTATCACACGCGTGCGCGGCCTGCCGTTCAAAGGGCCGGGGCTCGCAGCACTTGAAGCCGCCCATCAGGCGGGCCGCCCGGTGATCCTCGCCACTGGCCACTTCGGCAACTACGATGTTGCACGCGCTGCTCTTATTGGGCGCGGCTACCGGGTTGGCGCGCTCTACCGGCCGATGAAAAACCCACTGTTCAACGCGCATTACCTTGATGCAATCTCGCTGATCGGCACGCCTCTGTTTCCGCGTGGAAAGAAGGGGATGGGGCTGATGCTGCGATTTTTGAAGTCCGGTGGAATGCTTGGGCTTTTGATGGATCAGCACATGGGGCACGGGGAACCATTGCGCTTTTTTGGACAAACCGCGCAGACAGCAACGTCAGCCGCCGATCTGGCGCTAAAATATCAAGCCGATCTCATACCGATATATGGGGTGCGCAAGGCCGATGGCCTGAACTTTGAAATAATCGTAGAAGCGCCGATCCCGCATAGCGATCCGGTCACCATGACACAGGCCATCAACGACAGCCTTGAGGCGCTGGTGCGCCAACATATGGAACAATGGTTCTGGATTCACCGCCGCTGGAAATAACGGCGGATCGCCCTAGCGCATCATAAAACGGGCAAAGAAGGCGGCAAACCGTCCACCGGGGCGACCCAACCCAACCATTGTGCGCAGCGGTTCGGTATAGATGCCACGCGCATGGCTCATGGCGTCAAATCCCGCCCGACCATGATAGGCCCCCATACCGCTCGCCCCGACCCCACCAAAGGGCAATGCCTCAACGGCGTAGTGCGTCATTGCCCCGTTGATCGTCACATTGCCGCTGCGGGTGCCGGCCAGAACTGCCTGACGGCCCGGCCCGTTCGGGCCGTAATAATAGAGCGCCAAAGGATGTGGGCGTGCAGCCACATAGCGGATCGCATCTTCCAGATGGTCATAGGACAAAACTGGCAGCAACGGGCCAAAGATTTCTTCCTTCATCACGCGCATGTCCGGGCCTGCGCCCACAATGACGGCGGGCATCACAACGCGGTCCGTGCCGCCGCCGGGGCCTTCAACCGTGGCACCCGCACTGCGCGCCTCATCAGCCAGCGCACGTAGTCGGTCAGCGTGGCGCTGGCTGATGATCCCGGTGATCTGCACCTTGCGGACACCGTGTTCCAACGCCGCCACAAGCGCGGCGGTAAACTGCTCAAGATCAGCCTTGGGAACCAAGACATAGTCAGGCGCGATGCAGGTCTGCCCGCCATTGGCAATCTTGCCAAAGGCAATATCGCGCGCGGCCTTGTCCAGATCGGCGCCTACATCGAGGATCACGGGCGACTTGCCGCCAAGTTCAAGCGTCACGGGAACCAGATTGTTGGCGGCGGCTTGCATCACCTTGCGTCCGATCTCGGTGCTGCCAGTGTAAAAAAGGTGATCGAAGGGCTGGCTTGCAAAGGCCGCGCCCATATCTGGGCCGCCTTGCACAACGGCCACCTGTTCGGCCCCGAAAAGGTCGCTTAGCACCTCTGCGATCAATGCAGCCGACGCGGGCGCAAATTCGGAGGGTTTTACCATCGCCCGGTTGCCTGCAGCAATCGCCGTGGCCACCGGCAGCAGCGACAGGCCAAACGGATAGTTCCAGGGCGACATGATCCCGATCACGCCTTTTGGCTGCCGAATTACGCGGGCCCTGCCCGGCCAAAGCGCAATGCCGGGCCACACCCGCTCTGGCCGCATCCAGCCGCTCAGGTGCCTATGAAGATAGGAAATGCCCTGCACAACGCCAGAAAGATCAAGAATGATCGTATCTTCAGCACTGCGCTGGCCAAAATCGGCAGCAGCGGCGCGAATGAAATCTGCACGTCGTGTCTTCAGCGCCGATCTAAGCCGCGCCAGATCCGCGCGTCTTGTCGCCAGATCCGGGATCCCAGCCGAATGCTGTGCCTTGCGCTGCGCGTCCAGCAAAGCCCCCAGCCCTGAAATATCGTCCTGGATCATCACCGCTCCCATGCTGATTTCACCAGCTAGGAGGCCGCGCCGGGACCTGTCAACCAAACCCCGCCCATCACGTCACGTCATCCGTCTCAGCGCAGCCGACCCGCCGCCAGTATGGCACCGGGGCCCGGCTCCTGGATGATGATTACCAAAGGTGCAGCACCGTCTGCCTTGACGTCCAGCGACAAGTCCGAACCGCCATCCCATTCCCCGACGCTTTTCCAACTGGTGACAATGTTGGCGTAGTCAATCGAGCGGCCTGCATTCTCGCCACGCCGAATTTCAACGCGGCTACTTGGTTCATACCGTACAAGCTGCACGAGCGAGCCTTTGGGCACGTTACCAATTGCCTGCGCGTTAACGAGCAGACGGTCACCGGTACGGGTCAGTTTCAGTGCAACCGTCGCCGGCTTGGCCGAGTAGCGCCGAATAAGCTTTTCAACCTGCGCCGGGCGCGATCCGATCATATGGTCCATGCCACCCACGATCATCTGCGGTGTATAGACGGTGCGCGCCCCTGCGACTCGCGCATAGGCCCTTTGACGCTTGGAATAAGCCGGATCTGCAAACGCATCTTTCCAACCGATGTAATCCCAGTAATCCACATGCAGCCCCAGCGCGATAACGTCGTCGCGCTTGGCAAGTTTGGACAGTACTTCATCCGCTGGCGGACAGGATGAACAGCCCTGAGAGGTGTATAATTCAACCACAACCGGGCTATCCGCCTGGTTCTGGGCCAGCGTCGCCCCCGTCGCGCCCAGCCACAAGCCCAGCGCTGCCATCCAAATCTGTCGCATATATCTAATCCGTATTCCCCTGATCCCCTTCTTACTACTCAAAAGCATTGCACACGGCTAATCAAGGTTTTGCGATGGATCCGTGTTTAGGCCTATGCCAACTTGCACGCAATTGTGCACAATGGTATACAATAGCAAGGATAGGTCTTGATTGCCGGTTAACCTTGCGGCATTAGGCCTGCAAGCAAGAGACAAACGCCCCAATCCCAAAGGGAGACCCCGATGCCAATCGTCACCGGACAGGACAACGCCAAAACCCGCAAAACTCTGAGCGCGGGTGGCAAGACCGTCGCCTATTATTCAATTCCGGCAGCTCAGGCCGCTGGTCTGGGTGATTTTTCCAAGCTTCCCGCAGCGCTGAAGGTAGTGCTGGAGAACATGCTGCGGTTCGAGGATGGCGGCCGCACCGTCTCGGTCGATGACATCAAGGCCTTTGCCGAATGGGGCGCCAATGGCGGCCAGAACCCGCGCGAAATCGCCTACCGCCCTGCCCGCGTGCTGATGCAAGATTTCACCGGCGTCCCGGCCGTGGTTGACCTTGCCGCCATGCGCGACGGTATCAAGGCGCTGGGTGGCGACGCGCAGAAAATCAACCCGCTGAACCCGGTCGATCTGGTCATCGACCATTCGGTGATGATCGACGAATTCGGCAACCCCCGCGCCTTCCAGATGAACGTGGACCGCGAATATGAGCGGAATATGGAGCGCTATGTCTTCCTCAAGTGGGGACAAAACGCCTTTGAAAACTTCCGCGTCGTGCCGCCCGGCACCGGCATCTGCCATCAGGTGAACCTTGAATATCTGGCGCAGACCGTCTGGACCGACAAGGATCAGAACGGCGTCGAAGTGGCCTATCCCGACACGCTGGTCGGCACCGATAGCCACACCACCATGGTCAATGGCCTTGCCGTGCTTGGCTGGGGCGTTGGCGGGATCGAGGCGGAAGCCGCCATGCTTGGTCAGCCTGTCTCAATGCTGATCCCCGAGGTTGTCGGCTTCAAGCTGACAGGTGCGATGGTCGAAGGCACCACCGCCACCGATCTGGTGCTCAAAGTCGTGCAAATGCTGCGCGCTCATGGCGTTGTTGGCAAATTCGTCGAATTTTATGGCGACGGTCTCGACCACCTGCCTCTGGCAGACCGGGCGACCATCGCCAATATGGCCCCAGAATACGGCGCCACCTGCGGCTTCTTCCCGATTGATGCCGAAACCATCCGCTACCTGCACATGACCGGGCGCGATGAGGATCGCATTGCGCTGGTCGAGGCCTATGCACGCGAAAACGGCATGTGGCGCGGCGCGGATTACAACCCCGTCTACACCTCGACGCTGGAGCTTGACATGGGCACCATCGTGCCGGCGATTTCCGGCCCCAAACGCCCGCAGGATTTCGTGGCGCTGACCGCGTCCAAATCCGCCTTCGCCAAGGAAATGGACGCGACGTTCAAGCGCCCGCAAGGCAAGGAAGTCGCGGTCAAAGGCGAAGATTACACCATGTCCTCGGGCAAGGTCGTCATCGCCTCGATCACCTCTTGCACCAACACCTCGAACCCTTACGTGATGATCGGCGCGGGGCTTGTGGCCCGTAAGGCACGCGAACTGGGGCTGAACCGCAAACCATGGGTCAAAACCTCGCTGGCGCCCGGCTCTCAGGTCGTCAGCGAATATCTTGAGGCGGCGAACCTGCAAGAAGATCTTGATGCCATTGGCTTCAACCTCGTCGGCTACGGCTGCACGACCTGCATCGGCAACTCGGGCCCTCTCGAACCCGAGATCTCGGCCTGTATCAACGACAACGACCTGATCGGCGTCGCCGTGCTGTCCGGCAACCGCAACTTCGAAGGCCGGATCAGCCCGGACGTGCGCGCGAACTATCTCGCCTCGCCCCCGCTGGTCGTGGCCTACTCGCTGGTCGGCGACATGAACGTCGACATCACGACCGCGCCGCTGGGGCAGGACAGGGACGGCAACGACGTGTTCCTCAAGGACATCTGGCCGACGTCCAGGGAGATCGCGGAGCTGGTCGAGAGGACCGTGA
>JBARVN010000202.1:0-7413 GCA_049646285.1 Albidovulum sp.
ATGAACTTTATGGATGTCACCGAAGACAACTGGAATTTCATTATGGGGGTCAACGGGCTGGGCTGCATGATAGGCATGCAGGAAGCGGCCCGCCAGATGATCGCTCAGGGCACAGGCGGCAAGATAATCAACACCGCCTCAATCGCCAGCCGTCAGGGTTTCGACAACGTGGCACCGTATTGTGCCAGTAAATTTGCCGTCGTGGCGCTAACCCAGTCGGGAGCGCGCGATTTGGCAAAACACAACATTACCGTCACGGGCTTTGCCCCTGGTGTGGTTGCGACTGAGATGTGGGAGCAGGTCGATCAGGACTTGATGGACATCGGTGCGGCCGAACGGCCCGGTCAGGCAATGGAAGAGTTTTCGTCTGAAATCTTGCGCGGCCGCGTGGCCAAGCCACAAGACATCATTGGAACGACTACCTTTCTGGCAGCACCGGAAAGCGACTACATGACAGGTCAGATCGTGATGATTGACGGCGGCATGACACTGGTTTGATCTGATGTGCCGGGGAGGCAGTTCGGCAGGCCGGAAAGAAATGAACTAAGGGCCACCGGGCCTGGTCCAAGGGAGAGAGCAATGGCTGAGTTTACGAAGCAGGACATTGGAAAGGTATTGGCGAAACAGGGCATCCTGATCGCCTTTGCTTTTTTCATAATTGGATTCACAATTGCCAACCCGAAATTCCTGACTCTCGATAATTTCGAGAACGTGGTCAGGTCTTCGGCAATTCTGGGCGTGATGGCGTTGGGGGTAACTTTTGTCGTTATCAGCGGCAATCTCGATCTCTCCGTGGGATCAATGATGTCATTTTCGACCATCGTTGTACTTGATCTTCACGACAAAATTGGCCCGACCCTTGCGATCCCTGCCATGTTTGCGATGACGCTATGCCTTGGGGCTTTCATTGGGTTTCTTGTTGGCTATCTCAAGCTCAATTCATTGATTGTGACTTTGGGGATGCTTTCGGCCATTCACGGACTGACGCTGACCTATTCGGGCGGCAAGAACATGGACATCGCCGATAAAGAAGGCACCTGGTTTGCCATCTTTGGACAGGGCAATATCATCGGTATTCAAACGCCGATCCTGATCTTTATCGCATTGGCGGCGCTTCTGGGCATCATCTTGGCCAAGACACCATTTGGTCGCAAGGTCTACGCGGTTGGCGGCAATGGTACGGCGGCGACTTTTTCGGGCATTCGGCGGGCACGCGTGGTGTTCTTGTGCTACATCATGAGCGCGCTGTGCGTGGCCACGGCAGGTCTTATGCAGGCCAGCCGGTCCATGGGGTCGCAAAACACCGTGGGACAAGGGCTGGAGCTGGACGTGCTCGCTGCCGTCATTCTTGGTGGTGCATCACTGCTCGGTGGTTCGGGAACAATCTTCAAAACAGTGATAGGCGTGCTGATCCTTGGGTTCATTCAAAATGGATTGTTGCTGGTCGGGCTTGATTTCTCCGTTCAGTACGTCGTGACCTGGATCATCATTATCCTTGCAGTCTGGCTAGATCTTGCGGCGAAGCGCGGCAAGCTCATGTCGCCGATCGCGTAGGGGAGGGAAAGTAATGCAAGCTGGGACACTCTCAAAATATCTGAAGGACGGCGCGATCTGGGGCTTTATCGTCCTTGAGCTGATCTTCTTCTCGGTGGCGGGCGAGTTCTTCTCCGTCAGCGACAAGGCCTTTATGGACGCGGACAACATGCTGCTGCTGCTCAAGCAGTCGGCGCCGATCGGCATCATCGCCATGGGCATGACCATCGTTATGGTCAACGGCAATATCGACCTGTCAGTTGGGGCAACCTACGCGATTTGCGCTATTGTGCTGCTGGATTCGATGACATGGACCATGTTCTCAGGGCTCGGAAATTGGGTCATTCCCGTGGCCTGGTGTCTGGCGCTTCTGACCGGCGTTATCCTTGGGGCGATCAATGGCTTGATCGTGTGGAAGACCGGAGTGGACGCCTTTATCGTGACGCTGGGTTCCATGCTGGGCTATCGCGGGTTGGTCTTTATGTACAACGGCGAACAGCCGACAAGCCACCTTAACTGGACGCTGGTCGATTTCGCCGAGGCGCAGTTCCTTGGGTTTCACACTGCTACATGGTTCCTGCTGGTTGTGACTGCGGTGATCTGGTTTTTGATGACCCGCACAGTCCATGGCCGCAACGCCTATGCCATTGGCAACAACCGCGAAGCGGCCGTCAACGCCGGCATTCGTGTCGGTCCGCACATGATGATCAACTTTATGATCATCGGTTTCTTGGCGGCGCTCTCCGCCGTGGTTTTTTATTCGGAATCCGGTTCGGTGAACCCCAACGACGGCCAGCTTTATGAGCTGTGGGTGATCACCGCCGTCGTGCTGGGCGGCACCAAGCTGACCGGCGGGGCGGGCTCGATCATCTCGACCTTTGGTGGGGTGATCGCGATCCAGCTGCTGCGCAAAGGGCTGAGCCATGTCGGTGCTGATACGTCGACCGTGAACCTTGTCATCGGTTTGATTTTGATCGCCGTGCTGTTCCTTGATCGGCAGCTGAACGTGAAAGGCAAAGAGGAGTTGAAGGTATGACCGAGACTATTGATCCGACGACCCCCGCCCCTGTCCTGCGGCTGGAAGGAATCGTAAAGACCTTTCCCGGTGTGCGCGCCCTTGATGGCGTCTCTCTTTCGATCCTGCCGGGCGAAGTGCATGCCTTGATGGGTGAAAATGGTGCCGGAAAATCCACTCTGATGAAGGTGCTTGGCGGCATTCACCAGCCTGACGAAGGCCAGATCATTGTAGAAGAACACCCAGTGATCATGTCCGGCCCGTTGGACGCGAAAGCCAAGGGTATTGTCTTCATTCACCAAGAGCTCAGCCTTGCAGATGAGCTGAGCGTGGCCGAGAATATCTATCTCGGAGAATTGCCGCGCAAACGTTTCGGGCTGGTAGATTGGGCCGAACTGGAGGCCAAGACCAGCGCAATACTCGAGAAACTCAAGGTCAGCTTCAATGCCGAGACACGTGTGGGCGATCTTTCGATCGCCAACCAGCAAATGGTCGAAATCGCGCGCGCGCTGACGGTGGACGCCAAGGCCGTGATTTTTGATGAGCCTACAGCCTCGCTGACAGACGCCGAAAAGGTTGTTCTGTTCGAGGTCATCTCTGACTTGCAAAAGCAGGGCGTGGGCATTGCCTATATCTCGCACCGGATGGAAGAGATATTCAAGATTACCGACCGGATCAGCGTTTTGCGCGACGGCCAATACCAAGGCACAGTCAACACGGCGGACACGAACGAAGAGAGCGTGACCCAGATGATGATCGGGCGCAAGCTCGACCTTAGCCGCAATGAAGTCCATCACGCACTGGGCGATGTTGCGCTTGAAGTGCGTGGGCTGAGTTGTGGTGCTCTGTTTCAGGATGTCAGCTTCGAGGTGCGGCGCGGTGAGGTTCTCGGTTTCTACGGGCTCGTCGGTGCCGGCCGGACGGAAATTGCCGAAACATTGTTTGGCCTTCGAAATCCGTCATCCGGCTCGATCCTGATGGACGGCGAAGAGGTGCGGATTCATTCGCCCCATGACGCGATCGAGCGGGGCATCTCGTTAGTGCCAGAAGACCGAAAGGGCCAAGGGTTGGTTCTGGGCATGAACTGCCGAGATAACATGACCCTGCCGCAGGTCGATGATCTCAAGTCTGGCCCCTTCGTTGCCGACGGTGCCGAGATCGCGATTTTCGATCAATACCGCGACAAACTTGATATCAGAACTCCGGGTTGGAAACAGCTTGTGGGAAACCTCTCGGGGGGCAACCAGCAGAAGATCGTCATCGGAAAATGGCTGTCGATGCGTCCCAACGTGTTGATCGTGGACGAACCCACACGCGGGATCGACGTCGGATCGAAGGCTGAGATCCATAATCTGCTCCGCGAGTTGGCGGCACAGGGTTATGCGGTGATCGTCATCAGCTCGGAAATGCCAGAGGTGCTGCATGTGGCTGACCGTATCGTGGCGATGTACTCTGGCCGGATCATGCGAACCTTTACCTCTGATGAGGTGACCGAGGAAAACCTGATTGCCGCAATTTCCGGGCTGGATACCGAAAAGGTAGCGTGATGCGGGTCGGGTTTGCCGGACTGGGCCGGATGGGCGCACATATGGCACGCAATCTGTCCCGTGCGGGGCACGAGCTGACACTCTGGAACCGTTCGCGTGACAAGGCCCAATCTCTGGCCAAAGAACTGCACTGCGCCGTAGCAGACAGCCCCCGGGCACTGTCGAATGCGGCGGAGGTGATCGTGACTATGTTGGCCGACGATCCGTCTTCAAAAGACGTACATGGCGGCTCGGCGGGGCTTTTTGCCGGATCGGCGCGGACCTATGTCGAGATGGGCACGATGAGCCCGGACCACATCGCATGGCTGGTGGAACAGGCCCCCGTGGGGGCCCGTGTCATCGACGCACCTGTCTCTGGCGCAACACAGGCCGCCGCCGATGCGCAACTGGTCATCATGGCGGGCTGCACGCCAGTTGAAGCCGCACCGTTAAACCCGCTCTTTAAGGCGATGGGCAAAGAAACACGTTGTCTTGGTCAGTCGGGCTCGGGAGCGGTGATGAAACTGGCGGTCAATTCGCTGATCCACGGCATCAACCAGACCTTGGCCGAAGCGATGACGCTTGCCGAGGCGGCGGGGATTTCACCAGAAACGGCTTTCGATGTGATCGAAGCCTCAGCGGCCTGCGCGCCGATGCTGAAATACCGCCGCCCGCTATACCTCGATGAAGCCGCGCATGACGTGACCTTTACAGTGGCCCTTGCGCGCAAGGACATGGAAGTGACTGCCGATCTTGCCCGCAAACTCGGCACCGATATGCCGCAGGGGCTGAGCACTTTGGAAATCCTTAAAAAGGCTGAAACGGAAGGCTACGCCGCCCGCGATATGGCCTCGATCCTGAATTATATGAGAGAACATAAGTAATGAAAGCTGTACTTTTTGTCGGGGGCTGGGAAGGCCACGCCCCTATGGATTTTGCGAATTGGTATCGTGATCTGCTTGAGGAAAACGGTTTTGGGGTCGTCGTCCATGACACACTCGAACCGCTGGAACATCCCGAGGACATGGCGGATGTCGATTTGATCACCCCGATCTGGTCGTCCGCCCGCTCAGGGCATCAAGAAGAGTTCGGCAATATGACCAAGGTGCAGGAAGACGGCCTGCTAAAGCTCATCGGCGATGGCTGTGGCCTTGCGGGCTGGCATGGGCATATGGGTGACGCGTTTCGCGACCGTCCCACCTACCACTTCCTGATCGGTGGTCAGTTCGTCGCACACCCGCCTGGCTGGCCCGACAATCTCCAGCCTAAAGAAGACTACATTGATTATGATGTGACGATCTGCCAGCCAGATCACCCTCTTGTCGAAGGGATCCGCAGTTTCCGCATCACGTCAGAACAATACTATATGCTCACTGACCCGTCTAACAACGTGCTGGCAACGACAACGTTTTCTGGTGACCACCTCTGGTGGATCGAGGGCACGGTGATCCCCGTCACTTGGACACGACGTTGGGACAAGGGGCGCGTGTTCTACTGCTCGATCGGACATGAGTTGAACGATCTCAAGGTGCCTGAAGTCACCGAGATGATCCGCCGTGGCGCAGTTTGGGCTGCGGGCAGGACATAGAGGTTAAATCAGTGTCGTTCAAATTTTGACCTGCGTCAGAGCATTGACAGACGAGTTCACCTGCCATGTCTGCGGTGCGAGGAGCGATAACTGTCGCAATAGGCTGACAGAAGGCAGTGACGGAAATGACATCGTTTCACCAGTTGGTCAGCCCAATTACCCATGCTTTGTCGGCGACTTGTTCCTTCAGAGTTTCGCTCATGCTGCGGTTCGCATGAATGACCGGTTATCTCTCCGCTCAGCGGCTTTGGAATCTACGCTGTTGCAGATACTTTCGCGCTGCGAGCGCACGCAGCACAAAATCAACAGGTCCGGGTTGGGCTCGAAGCGGACATCGAAATTCCTTCCGAGCCTAACCAATCGACAGATCAGTGATCGCCCTGTGCATTCTTGCGGTCGATCTCGTATTTCTTGTCGCAATAGCCGCATTCGACAAAGCCCGCGTCATGCGGGATCGACAGCCAGACGCGCGGGTGGCCCAATGCGCCCTCGCCGCCATCGCAGGCAACTTTCCAAGTGGTCACAACCTCGGTCTCAGGGGCGGGAATGGGCATGTTGCGGGCTCCGTTGGTTTGGCCTGCCCGGCATAGGGCCGGGCTTTGACATATGATAGCGATCTGACGGCGGGCTACAAGCGGCGCGCGGGGCACTACTCGGCCCGTGCAACCAACCGGCCAAGCACGCGCCCGCCCAATATATGCAGATGATAATGCGGCACTTCTTGCAGCCCATGCGCACCGGCATTGGAAATCACGCGGTAGCCCTGCCCGTCCAGTTCCGGGCGGATCTTCATCATCTTGCAGACCTCGCCCGCAGCGCGCGTGAAATCGGCAATCTCTGCATCGCTCGCCTCGGCGGCGAAATGGTCGAAATTGACGTAAGCCCCCTTGGGGATCACCAGCACATGCACCGGTGCCTGAGGGCCGATATCGTGAAAGGCCAGCGAATGTGTGGTTTCCAGCACGGTCTTGTTGGGGATCTCGCCGCGCAGGACACGGGCGAAAATATTGGTGGTGTCATAGACGTAGGACATCTGGCCCCTCAATCAGCAAAAAGATGGTCGGCACCGGCAATTTCTGCCGCCTCTTGCACTGAGATAGACAAAAACGCAGCCAGAGGCACGGCATTTTCGGCCGGTGTGGCATTCTGACGGATCCGGCCCAGATTGGCAAAACCGGCATCGCGGATCTGATCGCTTTCATGGCGCAGGTCGTATTTAATGGTCGGCAACAGCCGCCCAAGAGTCTGGGCGCTGGTCTGTTCACCCGCAAGGCCCACCCGCTTTGCGTGGCCGATCAGATAGTCATCGGAAAAGTCGCAATCGATCTCCAGCAGCCGCGTGGTTGACCGATCTGAACAAAAATCCCGCATCAGATCCAGATTGGCCGGATCCATGCACACAACGATCCGGTCGGTGTTGTGATATTCAAACAGCATCCGCATCAGTGCGCGGCGGTGCCGGGTGCGTTTTTCAAGGTTTGTCTGAATGCCGCCCAGATCCGGCAAACTGACCGCGTCTTCATCAAACAGATATTCCACCGCCGGGATATCGGCGGTTTGACCGGCCAGCTTGGCCAGCCGCTTGGCCACATGCCATTTTTTGCAGACCACGATCATCAGCTCGCGCTCACGCCCCAAGCTGCCTTCCGTCTCCCAAAACCGCGGCGCAAAGCGGCGGCCTTCACGGCCCTTAGTGGTCAGAAACTTGTAAAGCCCGCGCCCTTCGCTTGAAATCTCAAAATGCGCGCCTT
>JBARVN010000203.1:0-2758 GCA_049646285.1 Albidovulum sp.
GTGCAGGGTCTGCGCGCGCTCGAAGCCACAGGCTTTGTCGTCGAGGAAGGCGAGGAATGCACCGAGAAAACCCGCGCCATCAAAGGCCCGGATGAAATTCTTGCCATGCGCTGCGCCAGTCACGCATGTGAAACCGCCATGGCGGCGATGGAAAAAGCCTGCCGCGAGGGCGTTCCGGGCGGTGCCATGTCGGAAGATGATGTCTGGGCCGTGCTACACGCCGAAAACATCCGGCGCGGCGGCGAATGGATTGAAACCCGGCTTTTATCTTCAGGCCCCCGCACCAACCCATGGTTTCAAGAATGCGGCCCAAGGATCATTCAGCAAAATGAGATCGTGGCCTTCGATACCGACTTGGTCGGAAGTTACGGCATCTGCGTCGATATCTCTCGCACATGGTGGGTGGGTGACGCGCGGCCAACCAATGCGATGATCACGGCCATGCAACACGCGCATGAACATATCATGACAAATATGGATATGCTCAAACCCGGCATCTCGTTGAAAGAACTTACCTTCGGCGGCCATCAGTTGGATGATCAGTACCTGAAACAAAAATATGGCTGCCGCATGCATGGGGTGGGTCTGTGCGACGAATGGCCATTGGTGGCCTATCCTGACAAATGGGTGGACGGCGCGTTTGACTATGTGATCGAACCGGGCATGGTCTTGTGCGTCGAAGCGCTGGTTAGCCCCGAAGGCGGGGACTTTTCGATCAAGCTTGAAGATCAGGTTTTGGTGACCGACACCGGGTATGAGAACCTGACACAATATCCGTTTGATGAGCGGTTGATGGGCCAGCCATAAGATCGGCCGCCCCGGCTCGGTCGCGGGGCAGCCGAATGTTCAAAAGCTAGTTCGACCAGCCCGACTGCATGACATTGCCGTGCCAATCGTTCGTCGCTGCGGCCGTGGAAGAGGCCGGCAGGTCGGCCATAAAATCAGTTTTGTCGGCTCCGATCCCATATCCAAAAAGCACCCCTAAGACCAAAAGCACCGCCCCTCGGATTGCCGCACCCATCGGCGCATCGGGGTTCGTTTGTAAATTTTCTGTGGAAACCATCGCGGACATGATCCTCATTCCTTTCGTTTCAGATCTTGGTACAAACAATGTAGGCGTCGCGTCGACACAACAAAAATGAATTGTTGTAGCCGAAAGCATAACGGATTGTGATTTCAGGCATGTGCCGCCTTGGACTGCATCAGATGCTGAACGGGGCATAACGCGCGGCGGCTCACCGTTGCGTGACGCCGCGACATATTCCTTGTGGTTAACCGATTGCACGCCCAGTTTCCCCCCTAGGGCAAACAGGAGGCAACCATGGCGACCGAAAACATAGTGTTCCCGAGCAAATCCGGCGTAAATTTATCTGCCCGGCTAGATCTGCCCGAAGGGCCGCATCTTGCCACGGCTCTGTTTGCCCATTGCTTCACCTGCGGCAAGGATATTGCGGCCGCACGCCGCATAGCCGCGCGACTGGCGGCAATGGGGATCGCCGTATTCCGCTTTGATTTTACCGGGCTGGGCCATTCCAAAGGTGACTTCGCTGAAACCGGGTTTTTGTCAAACGTCGCCGATCTGACCGCCGCCGCTGATTATCTTGCAGAGCGCAAAATGGCCCCTGCCCTTCTGATCGGCCATTCTTTGGGAGGGGCCGCAGTGTTGAAGGCGGCAGCAAGCATGAATTCAGTGCGCGCAGTTGTGACGATTGGCGCCCCGTTCGATCCCGGCCATGTCACCCACAACTTTCAAGGTGCGCTGGACCAGATCTTGACCGATGGTGCCGCCGAGGTGAACCTTGGTGGTCGCCCCATCCGCATTGGCAAAGCTCTTGTTGAAGAGGTGACCGCCGAGAACCTTGCACCTGCCATCGCAAACCTTAAACGCGCGCTGCTGGTGATGCACGCCCCGCGCGACAGCATCGTCGGTGTCGAAAACGCGACCGAGATCTTTCGGGCAGCTAAACATCCCAAAAGCTTCGTGACCCTTGATGACGCAGACCATCTGATTTCCCGGCCCGCAGACGCGGACTATGCCGCCGGAGTCATCGGCGCCTGGGCCGGGCGCTATCTTGCACTCATGCAACCAGCCCCACCCCCCGGTGCGCCCGAAGGAATTGTACGTATATCTGAGGCGGACCCGGCCGGTTTTTTACAGAATATCACGTCAGGATCGCTTCATCACACCTTGGCGGATGAACCCGAAACATATGGCGGCACCAATCGCGGCATGTCACCTTACGGCTTTCTTGCCGCAGGGTTGGGGGCCTGCACGTCAATGACAATTCGCATGTATGCAAGACGCAAAAAATGGGCATTGTCGCATGTACGCGTCGATGTCAGTCACAATAAGGTTCACGCGCAGGATGCCCAGTCAGGCAGCGACCGGATAGATGTGTTCTTGCGGGTAATTACGCTTGAAGGCGATCTGGACAGTGACCAGAAGGCGCGATTGCTTGAAATTGCCGACAAATGCCCCGTACACCATACCTTGGCCAAGGGGGCACGGGTTGAAACCCGCCTGACCGTCGAGGATTGAGGCCACGGCGCCTCGTGCACTAAAGGTCGAGGTGGCACGCGATTAAAACCGGAACGTTATCCAAACACCGGCTTGCACTCGAACAGAAAGACAGGTTCTGCTGTTCCGAGTTTCTTTCCACATGAAAGCGTCCGGTATGCCGAAAGACCGCAATGTCCTTTTCATCGTGATTGATCAACTCCGGGCAGATTGTCTGTTCGGTGCTCTGGCCGGTCATGT
>JBARVN010000204.1:0-9210 GCA_049646285.1 Albidovulum sp.
AACCTGCATTGGCAGCTCGATCATGTTGGCGGCGGCGCCGAGATCAGCACGCTTAAATCCTTGGCAAAATCACTTGAGATCGACGATCGGATCACGTGGCACGGCGCGCTGGATCAAGAAGAGGTGCTGGATCTGTATCGGCGGTCAGACATTTTTGCACTGGCGTGCAGGATCGCGGCAAACGGTGACCGCGATGGCTTGCCGAATGTGTTGGTCGAAGCATCCAGTCAGGGTCTGGTCAGCCTTTCCACCAACATTTCCGGCGTGCCTGAGCTATTGGAAGACGGCCGAAGCGGCATCGTTATCCCCTCTGAAGACCCTGCCGCGATGGCCGCGGCACTTGAACGCGTGATCCGCGACCCGGATTTGCGCCGCCGGTTGGGACAGGCTGCTGAAATCCGTGTGCGCAAAGAATTTGATTTTCAGGCCAGCATTGATCAGCTGAAATCCTTGTTTGAGACAAAATGGCCAGCATGATCATGACCAAACCCAAGCCACGCGTTCTCTTCTACGTCCAACACCTGTTGGGGATCGGTCATCTGGCGCGGGCCAGCAGGATTGCGGACGCGCTGTTTGATCACCAGTTCGATGTGACCATGATGACGGGCGGCACGCCCGTGGCGGGGTTTCCCGGCCCAAATATTGAGCACATCGAATTGCCCACGATCGCATCTGGGGATGCGGGGTTTTCGGGACTGGTCGACAGCGAAGGCCGCCCAGTGGATGACGCGTTCAAGGCACATCGGCGCGACATTTTGTTGGCTGAATATGCACGGATCAAGCCAGACATCGTGATGATCGAAGCCTTTCCATTCGGGCGCCGCCAAGTTCGGTTTGAACTGATCCCGCTGTTAAAGGCGATCCATGCCTCACCCGACCGACCTCGTGTTGTGTGCTCTTTGCGTGATATCTTGCAAGAACGCGCGAAACCCGGCCGCGACGAAGAAAGCATCGATCTGGTCCGGCAGTACTTTGACTTGGTTCTGGTCCACGGAGATCCGAAATTCGTGCGTCTGGAAGAGACGTTTCCATTGGCAGATCAGATAAAGGAACTGATCGCCTATTCCGGTCTTGTTGCTGCACGTCCGCCATTACCCGTGAATGACAAGTTTGATATTGTCGCATCTGCAGGCGGCGGTGCTGTCGGAATCGATCTTGTGCGCGCCGTGTCCGAGGCGGCGAAGCGGCTGCCAGACGTCAAGTCATGGTGCATCATCACTGGCCCGAACTTGCCTGATGCCGCGTTCGACGGGGTCGTCAAATCGGCGCCGAAGAATGTCACAGTTGTCCGGTTCCGCCGAGACTTCCCAAGCTTGATAGCGAACGCGCGCCTTTCGATTTCCCAAGCCGGGTACAACACAGTTTGCGATGTCTTCAACGCAGGATGCCGATGCCTGCTGATCCCCTTCGCGGCCGGTGGTGAAACCGAACAAAGCCAGCGGGCAGTGCGTTTGGAAAAATTAGGGTTGGCCACCGTGATACCTGAAAGCACCCTGTCGACAGAGACAATGACAGCTGCAATTCAAAAATCACTGGGCGCGCCCAAGCCGCCAACCCTGCCTCTTGGGTTGAATGGGGCTGCACATACTGCAAAGATCCTGCGCGATATGTTGGAGTCGGCAGAATGAGTGGCGCAGAGAAGATCAGCGATGTAACCTGCCCAAGAACAGACGGATCTAGTTCGGTCAAGACAAAGGGTTTTGCTTCAATTCCAAAGTAAGCCGGTACTTGCAGACGTATTCGAGTAGCCGCGCGGCCAAATTTTATTCAAAAGAGAGCGTTATGGAAAGCCGTCTGATCAGCTACATCTGGCGACACACACGTCTGCAACAGTTGTGGATTCTGATCATCGTTGCGCTGTCGATGATCCCGTATTTCATGTCATTCGACCTGCCGAAGCAAATTGTGAACGGACCTATTCAGGGCGAAGGATTTGAAACGCCCGACGCGACGCAGCTATTCATGCGTCTGGATTTCAATCTTCCATGGGTGGGCGAGGTTGTTCTGTTTCCGGGCATCGAACTGACACGCGTATCTACGCTGTTTGCACTCAGCTTCGTGTTTTTGTTTTTCGTTATCGTCAACGGATTGTTCAAGCTTTACATCAACACCTACAAAGGCCGGCTGGGTGAACGCTTGCTGCGCCGTATCCGTTTTGAACTGATCGACCGCATTTTGCGGTTTCCGCCAAACGCATTCAAACGGATGCGTGGCACGGAAATTTCCAGCATGGTTAAAGACGAAGTTGAGCCAATGGGCGGCTTTACGGGCGATGCATTTGTGTCTCCGGCCTTGCTCGGCGGGCAGGCAATCACGGCGTTGGTCTTTATTTTCGTCCAGAACGTATGGCTGGGTGTAATCACGGCCGTGCTTGTGTCTGTTCAAGCAATCATCATCCCAAGAATGCGCGCACGGCTGCTTGTTCTTGGCAGAGAGCGGCAATTGACGGCCCGTCAGCTGGCGGGGCGCGTTGGCGAAATCTTTGAAGGCATTGGCGCCATTCATTCAAACGACACGTCAAACTACGAACGCGCAGATATTTCAGCGCGGCTGGGGCATATATTTAAAATTCGCTATGATATCTATCGCTGGAAGTTCATGGTGAAATTCATCAACAACTCACTGGCGTCGTTCACACCCTTTTTGTTCTATATAATCGGCGGGTATCTGGCGCTTCAGGGTCGGCTTGATATCGGCCAGCTGATCGCTGTTATTGCGGCCTACAAAGATCTTCCCGGACCTCTGAAAGAGCTGATTGACTGGGATCAAACTCGCCAGGATGTGCAAATCAAATATACTCAGGTCATCAGCCAGTTTTCTGTTGAGCCGATGATTGATCCGGAAGTTCAGGCCTTAACGTACCGTGCCGACAGAGCGTCGATGAAGCATCCGCTGACTGCCTCAAACCTGACGCTGGCTGATGACAGCGGCGCAAAGCTACTGGAACGCGTGAACATCCAGATCAACCCCGGTGAAAGCGTCGCCATCGTCAGCAATAGCGGCGGCGGAGAAGCGCTGGCAGAAGCCTTTGCCCGTTTGCAGTGGCCGGAGTCCGGAAAAGTGGGTGCAGGCGATGATGACCTATTGGCATTGCCTGAATCGGTGACCGGCAGGGCAATTTCCTACGCATCATCAGATGCGTATTTCTTCACCGGTTCGCTCTACGATAATCTGCTTTACGGACTAAAGAATGCACCACCGACACTGGATGCAACCGAAGAGCGTAGTGAGCTTCGCAAGTGGCTGGACGAAGAATCGCTTCTTGCCGGGAATTCGACACTGGATATCAACTCAGATTGGATTGATTACGCCGCCGTCGGGGCAAGCGGAAAACAAGATTTGCTGAACGCGGTTATTCCGGTTCTGGACAGTGTTTTGTTCACGAAAGATATCGTAGATCTTGCACTTCGATCCACGGTTGACCTGACCAAGCATCCTGAAGTGGCGGCCAAGATCGTTGAAATGCGCCAGGCTTTGCGGGCTGAGTTGAAAGCGCAAAACCTGACCTCGCTTATCGACCATTTTGAGCCGGGTGCCTACAATACAGAATCTACGGTTGGTGAGAACCTGCTGTTTGGGAATGCGACAGGATCGTCATTGATGCCGCGCGAAATTGGTAAGAACGCCTATTTCCGTTCGGTTATCCAAAGCAATGGGCTTGATCGGGAATTCTATGAAATGGGTTATGAGATCGCAGAGAATGCGGTCGAATTGTTCGGTGATTTGCCACCCGACCATCCTTTCTTTCAACAGCTGACCTTCATGACGGCCGATGACATTCCAGCCTATCAGCTGCTTTTAAAAAAGCTGCACGGCCTCGATTTCAATGATGTGTCAGCGGAAGACCGACCAAAGATCATCCGGTTGACATTTGCCTATGTTGAACCGCGCCATCGTTTCGGGCTTTTGACGGCAGAGCGGATGGAGAAAATTCTTTCTGCACGCCATCAGTTCCACGATGGTCTGCCCGCGGACATGAACGAGCAGATCGAAATCTATGATCCCGACCGCTACACGTCATCTGCCAGCCTGATGGACAATGTTGTTTTTGGTCGCGTGAACAGCAAACACGCCGACGGTGCGGAACGTCTTCAGACTGTTGTCGGCAAGCTTCTGGACCAGTTGGACCTTACGGAAGACTTCATCACAATTGGTTTGGACTTCGAAGTTGGCACCGGCGGCACGAGGCTGACACAAGTGCAGCGTCAGAAACTGACGCTGGCGCGGGCCCTCTTGCGCAGGTCAGATTACTATGTGTTCAACCGTGCGCTTACGGCCTTGGATTCCCGTAGCCGTGAACAAATAATTCGCAACGTGCTTGCCCTCAAGCATGCCGGATCAGACGCTGCTGCAATCATTTGGGTTCTGGCCGACGTGCCGCTTTCAAACTTGTTTGAACGTGTCGCCGTTTTCGACGGCACCGTATTGGCCGATGTCGGGCCATATGCAACACTTGTAGAAAGAAACAACGTTTTTCAGGAACTCATGGCCGGGTAAAATGATCTAAGATCATCGCCAAACGATGGTGAGGAAAGAATACACAATGCTGCTTAACGACGAAGTTCGGATGTTGCGACTGGTGCCACTGTTTTCACGGCTGGAACCCGCCAAGCTTAAGCTGCTCGCATTCACATCGGATCGGGTAACTTATGACGCGGGTGAAATCCTCTTCCGTCAAGGTGAAACCGGCGATGCCGCCTATGTCATTTTGACCGGTACGGCGAATATTCTGGTGAACTCTCCGAATGGCCCGATCAAAGTGGCCGAGCTGCAGCAAAATTCGATTGTGGGTGAGATTGCTATCCTGTGCGACGACGCGCGCACCGCGACGGTAGAGGCGGCAACGCCAATTGATGCGCTGCGCATCAAAAAGGAACAGTTCATTAAGTTGATGACCGATTTCCCGGAAATAACCATTGAGATCATGCGCGTTCTTGCCGAACGACTCAGCCAGACAACACTGGCTTTGACCGAAGAAAGAAGCCGGGCGTTGAAAAAGTAGCGCGGGACCTTGACCACGCGTCTCTTTGCATGGCCGAATGGGCCATGGCCGATGACACACACAACGTATCTACAGCATACAAGCTGAAAACGCCGAACGACTCTGAGCGTTTTTATCGCGATTGGGCGGCGCACTATGATCGTGAATTCGCCGATAGCATGGGGTATCGCAGCCCGTCAGTTGTTGCTGCGGGTTTTGCTGATGCTGGCGGGCAGGGTCCGGTTCTGGACATCGGTGCCGGCACAGGCCTTGTTGGTTCGGCGTTGCGAAGGGCAGGGGTCACACCGGTTGATGGCATCGATATTTCGCAAGAAATGCTGGCAGAAGCAGAGCGGAAAGGGGTCTACCGCACCGTGTTTCGGGCAGATCTGACCATGCCATTGAAGATCCCAAATGACTCTTATGCTGGATTTGTCAGCGCCGGTACGTTTACCACCGGCCATGTGGGCCCCGAGGCGTTCGACGAGTTGCTGCGTATCGCACGACCGGGCGCGCTTTTCTCGGTGTCAGTTCATGAGGCTGTCTATAAAACCGGCGGATTCGCCGCCGCCTTTGCGGCAATGGGCGACAGAATTACCGAATTTCAGGCGGATCCGTTTGAAATTTATGGCCCTGATGCAGATGCTGAACATGCGGCAGATCGTGGTTGGTTGGTAAGGTTTAGAAGGCGCAATCTCTGACCAAGCAGCGGGCGTTTCGGCAACAAACGCATAAAAGTGAGAGTTTTAGGCGAAAACTGGCGTCAGCGCACACAAGATTGGCCAGACCTTGCCGCGAATCCTTGGCTTGTGACGCAAAAATCTGGCATTATGTTGTTAAGCTTGTATGGGCTCGTCGGTGCTGTGTATGTGACCCCAATTGCAATCGGAAAGTAGAGTTCGATGTCTAAACATATTATTCCAATCCTCATTCCTTCACTCATAGTGGCTTTGATGCCCGGTGCCGCGCTGGCATATATTGGCCCGGGCGTCGGAGCAGGTGCAATTGCCGCCGTGCTTGGCGTGCTCGGATCGGTCTTTCTTGCGATCGTGGCAGTACTTTACTATCCGATCAAACGGATGATGAAATCACGCAAGGCCAAGGCCGAAAAATCAGCCAAACCGAGCGAACCTGCAGAATAATGATCTGGGTCTTTGTCCTGATCGCAGCCGCACTGGCGAGTGAAGCCTTTTTGCGGCTGCCTTTGTTGCCGGTCATCCGCCGCGTGGTGGCCACATCGCAAAAATCTGGAAGGGTGCTCGCGTCCAAACGAATATCTGACCACTGGAAGGAAAAGATCCTACCCTCCTACGCGTGGGTGATCGGCAAAGGCTCAATCCTGTTTTTCGGGATGCTATGTGCGGCTCTGTTGCCGGTGGCGGTTTTAGGGTTCGTCTTTCCCGGCGGGATGGCTGCGTGGGCGGCCGAATTGGTGCGGCCCGTGGTTATGGCAGCTCTATGCGCGGCCTCGATCCTTTACATCTGGATCCGCGTTAAGGTGACGCGTGTCTGATTACTCGGCGCTTGATCGGTTGTTGCACCGTATGGCGCTGGCCTCGCCGGTGGTGGCCGAAATGATGCATGACATGGAACGCGGTATGTTCCTGAAGTCAGCGCCCGAAGATGGTGGCCAGCATGTGTTTGTGACGGGTTTGGCCCGTGCCGGCACCACAATATTGATGCGTGAAATTCATCGGACTGGTGATTTTGGATCCCTGACCTACGCCGATATGCCCTTTGTGCTGGCCCCTAATTTGTGGGCACGGCTTAGCAAAAAGGGACAAACCGCCGGGGTTAAGGCCGAGAGGGCGCATGGTGACGGGATCGAAGTTGATACCCAAAGCCCAGAAGCGCTGGATGAGGTCTACTGGCGGATATTTGACGGTAAAGCTTATATTGGCGCTGAAGGGCTAAATCCCCACGTCCCGGATGAAGACCTGATATCGGGCTATAGGGATCTGATCCGTCTGGTTCTTCGAAAAACCGACAAGACCCGCTATGTCTCGAAGAACAACAACAATATTTTGCGGATCGGGCCATTGGCTGCGGCACTCCCCCAAGCCCAGTTTCTGGTGCCGCTGCGCCGCCCGCTGGACCATGCAGCCAGTCTACTGGCCCAACATCGCCGGTTTCTGAGCGCCGATCCGTTTACGCGCGACTACATGGGATGGCTTGGGCACCATGAATTTGGTGCGACGCATCGCCCCTTCCTGTTCTGCGGCCGACCTGCGGGCGACCCTTTAACATTGGATTACTGGCTTTCCGTCTGGATCGCGGCCTACGCGGCGCTCGACAGCGCCGAAGACGGCGCGGACAACATCTGTTTTGTGCCCTATGAAGCGCTAAGCGGTGATCCGTCAGTTTGGCAGGCGGTTGCCCACCGTATAGGGCTAAAGCCGTCTGCGGCAGGGGAGCTGCGACCTGTGCCAGACAAAGAACCCGGTGCACATGACGTCGGGCTGGGACATACAGCCAATGAGTTGCACAAGAAATTGCACTTACGCGCCGTGGAAAAGCTCGGGCTTGGCGGCTGACCGGCGTTTGGCGATGCGCGCTTTTCTGGAATTTTAGTTACAGTTTCACCTGCTCGCACATAATCGAATGCGCGGTGTGCCTTGCAGGTCTGTCGATGATCTGGCAGACTCTGGTATGAAAACGCAAATCTCCCCCCCACTTAGCTGGCCTGATGTTGCCCCCCGCCTTGTTGCGGTCGCCGCAGGCCGCGCGCCCGCCGATCTTGTGATCAAGGGTGGCCAATGGGTGAATGTTCACACCCGCGAAATTCTGCCTTCACATGATATTGCCATTGCAGGCGGCCGTTTTGCAGCGATCGGCCCCGATCTATCCTATACGGTCGGCCCCGAAACAGAAGTGATCGAGGCCAACGGACGCTACATGGTTCCGGGCCTTTGCGACGGGCATATGCACGTGGAATCCGGCATGTTGACGCCCGCGGAATTTGCAGCGGCCGTCATCCCGCACGGAACCACCACAATGTTCGCCGATCCGCACGAGATTGCGAATGTGCTGGGCATCGACGGCGTGCGGATGATGCATGACGAAGCGCTGATGCAGCCGGTCAATATGTTTATGCAGATGCCGTCTTGCGCACCGTCCGCACCGGGGCTGGAAACAACGCCATATGAAATCGGCCCGGATGAGGTGGCCGAGGCGATGACTTGGCCTGGAATCATCGGTCTGGGCGAGATGATGAATTTCCCCGGTGTGATTGCAGGCAGTCAACAGATGCTGGCCGAAATTGCCGCGACACAACGCGCCGGAAAAACGGTGGGTGGCCATTATGCCAGCCCGGATCTTGGCCGCGCTTTTTTGGCCTATGCCGCTGGCGGGCCTGCGGATGATCATGAAGGCACGACCGAGGCCGATGCGCTGATGCGGGCGCGGCAAGGTATGCGGGCCATGATGCGCCATGGCAGCGCGTGGTTTGACGTGGACCGACAGATCGCGGCGATCACCAAAGGTGGAATTGATCCGCGTAGCTTCATCCTTTGCACTGATGATTGTCACCCCGGCACGCTGGTTGATGAAGGACATATGGACCGGGCTTACCGCCGGGCGATTGGGTGCGGGTGTGATCCTTTGGTGGCCCTACAGATGGCCACGATCAACACCGCCACCCATTTCGGGTTGGAGCGTGAACTTGGCTCTATCACGCCCGGTCGCCGGGCGGACGTAATACTGACCTCAGATCTAAAAACCTTGCCCATCGAACATGTGATCGCGCGCGGGGTGACAGTGGCCATTGATGGAAACCTTGCTGTTACATGCCCGCATTACGACTGGCCCGCGACAGCAAAGGACACGGTGCGCATGGGGCGCGATAAGGTGGCAGAAGATTTCGTGATCCGCGCGCCACAAGGAAAGACGCAAGTTACCGCAAAGGTCATCGGCATCGTTGAAAATCAGGCCCCGACCCGCGCGCTGAGCGCCAAACTGGCCGTGCACGCCGGAATAGTGGAACCGGACGAAGCGCAGGATGTCGCTCAGGTGGCCGTGATCGAACGGCATCTGGGCAGTGGCCGGATGGTCAACGGTTTTGTGTCAGGTTTTCAATACAAAGGCCGGATGGCCATGGCATCGACCGTCGCGCATGACAGTCATCAGATCATCGTAGTGGGAACAGACCGCGGTTTGATGGCGAAGGCCGCGAATGCAATTGCCAAAATGGGCGGGGGCTATTCCCTGTGGAAGGATGATGAAGAGATTGC